>JADLBA010000145.1 GCA_020848015.1 Crocinitomicaceae bacterium
AATAATTGGTACCATCGTAAGAAATGTGTAAAAAATAGCGCGGCCAGTTTTCTTCCGCCACAATTTCTTTCACGATGTATTCATCTGATGTCATAAAACCACAGAAATGCTCAGGACACAAAGATTCCCTAAATCCCGTATCAAAACAATACAGGGATATGTTTTCTTTAACAGACCTTTATAGTCTATTTATTTCTGGAGAGCAAAAAGTGCGTTCGCACAAGTAAGGTACTGCACATTCCCGAATGTACTCTGGTCATAAAAGCCCCGAAGGCGGAAACCAAATCCGGATAAATACTTCCGGAGTTCTTCGAACGAGGTATTTCTGACATTGTCCTCGTAAAAACCAACTTCGGAAAAAACAAAGTCTATTTTCCTCTCACGCATCAGTCTTTCACTCCCCTTCAGAATTTCGATATCCCAGCCCTCAGTATCTGTTTTGAGAATGTTGATCCGTTCGATACCATTTTGCCGGCAAAAGTCATCTACTTTCAGCAGTTCAATATCAACGAATGTTCCATTCATATTTTCATCGGGCTTATTAACCTGATCATTCACTGAGTTCAATCCATTATCTCTCTGAAGATATACCCTGTGCCTCCCCGGAGCAGAAGAGAAACCCACGTTGTAAGGCTTGATACGATGATAGTGCGAAGTGTTTTCTTTCAGCAACTGAAAAGTAGCAGGTACAGGCTCGAAAGAATAGACGGTCGCATTGGTAAATTGATCGTTGAACATCCTGCTCATGGTGCCAATGTTCGCTCCGATGTCAAAGATATTTTTTATCTCGTTAGAATCAATGTGTCTCGACAAATCGGCCTCCATGGAAATACCGGTTGGCAGGAAAGATTTTTTTAGAAGCACCACCCCCAGTGTATCCAGTGTTTTTTTTATGACCTTTTTCATCGAAATTTTCAATGGGATATCTCCCAGAAATGAAATAACGCGGCAAATATAAAGATATGGCTCGCCACAGCAGCAATTTGAAAACGTGACATATCACAAAGAGTAGCGAGACAAGGTAAAAAACCGGCACTTACGGCTCTACAACACATTACCGGCTCATGCCCAGTTGGCGATCTTTTCTGCCCGGTAAGTACCCGATTTTAACTTTTCGCGCATTTTCGAAAAACTTTCAATGGTATAACGCACATCTTCCATAGTATGGCATACAGTCGGAATGAGACGCAGCATTATGACATCTTTCGGAACCACGGGATAAACAACGATTGAGCAAAACAGTCCGTAGGTTTCTCTCAGGTCAAGAGTCACATTGGTAGCCTCACCCAGCGAACCTTTCAGGAAAACCGGAGTGACGACCGAGTTGGTATTTCCAATATCAAAGCCTGCCTCTTTTAGTCCGTTTTGCAGGGCAAGGGCAATCTCCCAAAGACGGGTTTGTAACTCCGGTTTTGTCCTGATCATTTCCAGCCGCTTTAGAGCGCCGATCACTACGGGCATCGGTAGCGATTTTGCAAACGTCTGTGAACGCATATTATAGCGGAGGAACTCGATCACGTGTTCTTCACTGGCTACAAAGGCACCAATAGTTGCCATAGATTTGGCAAACGTTCCAAAATAAACATCAATGTCTTTCTGAACTCCTTGAAAATCGCCGGTACCGCGTCCGTCTTTTCCAATGGATCCGAATCCGTGAGCATCGTCAACCAAAAGCCGGAAACCATATTCTCTTTTAAATGAGACAATTTCTTTGATCTTACCCTGGTCGCCTGCCATCCCAAACACACCTTCGGTAAGTACTAAGATACCGCCACCAGTTTCTTCGGTCACTTTCTTTGCCCGTTTCAGCATTTTTTCAAAACTCTCCATATCGTTGTGCTGAAACACAAATCGCTTACCCTGATGAAGTCTTACGCCATCAACCATACATGCATGACATTCACTGTCGTAAACAATTACATCATGGCGGCTCACAAGAGCTTCAATGGCCGACATACAGCCCTGATAGCCGTAATTCAGAAGGAAAGTATCTTCTTTTTGTACAAAATCTGCGAGTTCCTGTTCAAGTTGCTCGTGATACTTTGTTTGCCCGCTCATCATGCGCGCTCCCATAGGATAAGCCATACCCCAGCGTTCTGCTGCCTCAGTATCTGTCTTCCGGATTTCAGGATCATTGGCCAGTCCGAGATAATTGTTGAGGCTCCATACCAGCACGGGCTTACCCCGGAATGTCATGTGCGGCCCCAACTCGCCCTCGAGCTTTGGAAAAGTGAAGTAACCGTGCGACTCTTTGGAGTGCTGACCAAGCGGACCTCTATTCCTCCGTATCTTTTCAAAAATATCCAAGTGTCTTGATTTTTAATTTGTTCCGGCAAAAGTACGACAATTGAAGTGTTTCTCATTTGACGAACAACAGTCCTACTTCGATTTTTTTAACAGGGATATCCCCCACTTCCCTGACACAATTGTGTAGTAAAAATGCCGTTTCCCTCGTCCGAAAGAGACCGAATGGTTATTTTTGCGCCCCCGATGAAAAAACCCTTTCTATTCTTTTTTGCAATTCTGTCTCTGGCTTTCTGCTTTGTTTCGTGCAGCGAATACAGCAAAGTACTGAAAGAAAAGGATGTGAACATAAAGTACTCGAAGGCAGTAGCTTATTACGAAAATGGAGAGTGCTATAAAGCACTTCCCATCTTCGAAGAGCTGCTTGGCGTTACCCGCGGAACGCTGCTGGCCGAAAATGTTTATTACTATTACGCAAAGACCGAATACTGCATCAAGGACTACTACCTCGCCAATTATTACTTCAAAACTTTTTCAAAAACATTTGCCGCCAGCCCAAAGGCCGAAGAATGCCTTTTTCTCGCTGCACTGTGCAGCTACCGGCTTTCTCCTGAATATTCACTGGACCACCAGGATACCAAAATGGCTATTGATCAGTTTCAGTTGTTTCTGGATCAATATCCGGCTTCCACATTGCGCGATTCTGCGAATTTTATGATCACCCGTCTGAACGACAAGTTGGAGGTGAAGTCTTTTGAGATCGCAAAACTTTATTATACTACCGGCAAGTACAAGGCTGCTACTAATGCCTTTCATCATATTCTTCAGAGCTATCCCGATACCCGTTTCAGACCTGAAATACTATATTTGACAGTCAAAAGTGCCTTTCTCTACGCGGAAGGGAGTATTTCTTCGAGGAAATTAGAGCGTTATCGCGCTGCAACTGAATCTTATGTTACATTTGCATCCGCTTATCCCAATAGTCCTCTACTCAAAGAAGCAGAAAGCTATTATGAAAAAAGCAGGAAAGCAATAGAAAAACTCACGGAAACAAAGTCAAAAAAAAATGAGTAATTACAAAAACTCAAACGCAGCAAAGACAACCATTACCCGCAACACAAACGAGTTGTACGACAAGGTGGACTCCAATCTGTTTGAGGCAGTAGTACTGCTTTCAAAGCGTTCTAACCAGGTGAGTCGCGAAATGAAGGAGGAACTCGAACAGAAAATTAAGGAGTTCAGCACTCACCAGGACAACCTCGAAGAAGTGTTTGAAAACCGTGAGCAGATAGAGATATCACGCCACTATGAACGAATGCCCAAAGCCCATTCTGTAGCTGTGCAGGAATTGCTTGATGATGCACTGTATTTCCGCTATCCGGAAGAAGAGACCAATTGACCACTGATTCATAATAATAACATAAG
>JADLBA010000146.1 GCA_020848015.1 Crocinitomicaceae bacterium
CCTCGCCGAACAACTCTTTCACTGCCATTTTCACGGCAGGGTGCAATATTTCCTGAATTCGGATCATAGTATTCTTTCGAGGTGCAAAGGTAGTCACTGTCGGTAATTTGGCTGATGAACTCCGGTGAACCCGAAATAGTCTGCTCTGTTTACCTTTGCACTATGATTTCAATATCCGTAAAAAAGCGTTTAGATACAATCGTAGAAGCCATTGAAGATATAAAAAACGGCAAAATAGTGATTGTGGTGGACGATGAGAATCGAGAGAACGAAGGCGACTTTATCTCTGCAGCTTCTAATGTCACGCCGGAGGTTATCAACTTCATGAGTAAATATGGACGCGGACTGATATGCGCAGCACTTACTGAAGAGCGTTGCCACGAACTGCAACTCGACATGATGGTATCACGCAACACCGATCCCAATAAAACAGCGTTTACTATTTCAGTTGACCTGCTGGGACATGGCTGTACCACCGGTATCAGTGCTTACGACAGAGCCAGGACTGTGCAGGCACTGATAGACCCAAAGATATTTCCTGAGGATCTTGGCAGACCAGGACACATATTTCCGCTAAAAGCAAAAAACGGAGGAGTGCTGCGTCGTGCAGGACACACAGAAGCCACAGTAGATCTGGCCCGCTTAGCAGGTTTTGAACCCGCGGGGGTACTTGTCGAAATTATGAACGATGATGGTTCTATGGCTCGTCTCCCGCAACTGATGGAAATAGCGACAAAATTTGATATGAAAATCATTTCTATCAAAGACCTGATTGCTTACCGGCTCGAAAAGGAGAGTTTAGTTGAAAAAACGGAAGAAGCATTTCTTGATACGCGGTATGGAACATTCAAGGTAGTCGTTTTTCGTCAAAAGATAGAGGACAAGGAACATATTGCACTTGTGAAAGGTACTTGGAACTCCGATGATGTAGTGCCGGTCAGGGTACATTCAAGCAATTTTATCAGCGATATCTTTGGTCTGTCAAAATCCGGTGAAAGAGAATCAGATGCTCTGCACAAGGCAATGCAAATAGTAGCTGACGAGGGGCACGGAGTGATTGTTTACATGAACCACCTGCAAAAAGACCGTACCCTCACTGATGAATTGAACGAGTTGCGCCCCGATCGGGATGAAAAAAAACAGACCGTTACAGATGCCCGCGACTATGGAATCGGAGCACAGATTCTGAGAGAACTTGGTGTCAAAAAAATGAGTTTGCTGACCAATCACCCCACCAAGCGTACCGGTATTATCAGCTATGGGCTTGAAATTATTGAAAACCGCAGCCTCGATAATTAATTCCGAATCCTTTGAATTTTAGTCTCATCTACACAAAGCCAGTAGATCATCCGGGAAAATTGATTATATGAATCAATTGCACCCACAGCTCACAAAAAAAGCCGTCACTCTTTCGGTAACGGCCTTTCTGAATGTCCTAAAATGGAATATAAGCCTTGTTGTTTACTTCTTAGAAAATTTTGCGTAGCGATTCTTGAACTTGTCAATACGTCCTGCTGTATCCACCAACTGCATTTTCCCGGTAAAGAAGGGATGAGATGTGTGCGAAATCTCCAACTTCAGCAGTGGGTATTCGTTTCCGTCTTCCCATTTGATGGTTTCTTTTGCAGGGGCAGTTGATTTGCCGAGAAAAGCATATTCATTCGACATATCCTTAAAAACTACGAAGCGGTAGTTTTCCGGGTGTATTCCTTCTTTCATGATTGATGACTTTTAAATATTGCGGGCGGCAAATATACAATTTTCTTCTTTCAATACAACCAAAACCGAATATTGTCCGAAAGCCCGCTATTATTCCTTCAGGGCTTCCCGTATCAGCACTTCAATAATTGGAGACATCACTTCGTAGCCTGCTTTCACCGGATGTACCCCATCGTCGGTAAATTTTTTGCTCAGTCCGTTGCGCTCATCGGCCAGAGGGGTATGAAAATCAGCGTACAAATGCCCTTTTTCTCCTGCATAATTTCGTATCCATTCATTAACCTGAACAATCTTCCCGGCTGGTTCTCTGCCAGGCTCCCATGGATAGTCGAAAGCAGGAAGCAAAGAACAGAGAATGACCTTTATACCATTAGCAGTAGCGAGTTCAGCCATCGAGGCTATGTTCTCCTCTATCAGTTGCAAAACCATCGGGTCGCAATTTCCCGCAATATCATTGGTACCGGCTAAGATCACCACTACTTCCGGCAGCAGATTGATCACATCTTGCCGGAAGCGCAGCAGCATTTCGGGGGTGCGCTGACCGCTGATTCCACGATTGATAAATGGTCTTCCATTAAAAAAAGACGGATATTCTTTACTCCAACCTTCGGTAATAGAATTTCCCATAAAAACCACTCTATTTTCACCCATCACAGGAGGTCCCAGTTTTTCATTTTCTAAACGGTACCGGGCGAGATTTGGAAAGTCATCTGCCATCCAATCCTCCTGTCCATTGGCTATATGCGTAAACATAGAAAAAACAATCAGGAAAAGTGAAAGTCGGAGGTGCATACAATTGATTGATCCGTTTTTTTTGCCGGTAAATTTACTGCGAGAGAGCTACCTATATTTTGTAATGCGAGAATATTAATCTGTTGACCGGCAAAAAAAATTCTTGGCTCAGTTGAAACTATCGCTTACCGGATTTTTTTCTGATTCAAGTGCCACAGAGACTGCTGATCCGAACATAGGCGGCAGCAGTTACCTTTGTACCGAGATTATCTTTCGTGAAAAAGGAAATACTATTTCTGCTACTGCTCCCGCTGATGTGGGCCGCTACACACAAATTTTACGTGAGCAATACTATTGTCGAATGGAATACCCGTACCAATAATGTAGAGATCACGTGCAAAATGTTTACCGACGATTTTGAGCGGGCGCTGATGAAAAATACCAATACACCACTGAAACTGGGCGATGAAGCGGAACTACCCGGTACAAATGAGAAAGTGGTAGAATACATCACTGAACATTTTAAGCTGCAGATGGACGATAGGCCGGTAATGCTATCTTATATTGGCAAAGAAACCGAAGCCGATCTTACATACATCTATTTCGAATTTACTCCTCCCCCGTCATGGAACGTAATTTCCATTGAAAACACACTGTTATTCGATCTTTTCCCCGAACAAAAAAACATAGTGGATCTACGCACTCCAACTTGGTCGAAGTCACTTTTTCTCACAAAAGAAAAATCAAAAGAAATACTGTCGAGGTAAAAATGAAAAAAGTAGAGAAGGCAGCTTATATTATGAATGAGTTGGAAAAATTATTCCCAGAAACTCCCATTCCGCTGGATCATTCAGACGCATACACACTATTAATAGCCGTATTACTAAGCGCTCAATGTACCGATGTGAGAGTAAATCAGATTACTCCAGCGCTTTTCAGGCTGGCGGGCAATCCTTTTGATATGGTTAAACTTTCGGTACAGGAAATTGAATCACTCATCCGCCCTTGCGGGCTTTCCCCGTCAAAAAGTAAAAATATTTACGCACTTTCGAAGATACTGATTGAAAAGCATAACGGTGAGGTTCCGCAAACATTTGAGGAGTTGGAAGCACTTCCCGGAGTGGGCCACAAAACAGCCAGCGTGGTGATGTCACAGGCTTTTGGAGTACCTGCCTTTCCAGTGGACACACACATTCACCGGATGATGACAAAATGGAAACTCACCAATGGGAAAAATGTAGAACAAACCGAGCGGGATGCAAAAAAACTTTTTCCCAAACAGAGTTGGAACAAATTGCATCTCCGGATTATTTTTTACGGGCGTAAATATTCACCCGCGAGGGGCGATTTGTCAAAAGATTATATCACGGAAGCTATAAGATCAATGTGAGTGTAAGAAAGGTCATTTTCATTTCCGTTTTCACACCCACACCCACGCTTCTCTTACTACTCAGCAGGTAATAATTTTTCTACTACCGCATGAGTCACACCGGTAGAGCTAAACCCTCCATCATGATAGAGATTTTGCATGGTTACATACCTCGTAAGATCGCTGAAAAGTGCCACACAATAATCGGCGCATGCTCCGGCATCGGCATTGCCAAGCGGTGACATTTTTTCAGCATAGCTGATGAAACCGTCAAAACCTTTTACTCCGCTTCCAGCGGTGGTAACAGTGGGAGACTGGCTAATGGTATTGATCCGCACATGCTTTGCAGATCCATAGTGATACCCAAAGCTGCGCGCAATACTTTCGAGCAATGCCTTTGCATCGGCCATATCATTGTAATTAGGAAAAGTACGCTGTGCTGCGATATATGTCAGTGCTACCACCGAACCCCAGTCGTTGATAGCATCTTTTTTCCAAGCCGTACTCAACATACGATGAAGGCTCATAGCGCTCACATCGAGCGTCTGCTTATACCACTCATAGTTCAGATCAGTATAGTGGCGGCCTTTTCGAACGTTTGGCGACATACCGATGCTGTGCAGCACAAAATCTACTTTGCTGCCAAAATGTTCGAGTGATCGGGTGAATAGATTATCAAAATCCTGCTCGCTAGTAGCATCTGCTTCCATCACGGGTGCGTTGATCCTTGAGGCAAGTTGATTGATCTCACCCATTCGCATCGCGATAGGTGCATTCGTAAGAATGATCTCTGCCCCTTGCTCATGAGCCTTTTCGGCCACCTTCCAGGCAATGGACATACTGTTGAGAGCTCCTGAAATAATTCCTTTTTTTCCTTTCAGCAGATTATTCGACATAAAAATGGTTTTGATTCAACGGCAAACTTAAGCGGACTTATAGTAAATTCAGCTATTTGTATTTTATTGCTTTTGACCAACGTGCGCTGGGCTTTTCGATAACCCAGTAAAATAATTTAGCAAAAAGTACACTGGACACAACGATACCGGCGAGCAGCAGGTATTTCTGCCAGACGGTAGTAGAGTACGGACTAATAAAGTAGCCAAAAATCGAAATGAAGATAAAATGTGTCAGGTAAAATGAATAGGATATATCTCCCAGCTTGTCAAAAATTTTGATTTTCCGCTTCAGGAAAAGCAACACCACTACGGTGCCGATAGAGACCATCGCAATTCTTGGCGGAACAGTCTCAAAGGCAATTACAGAGGCTAACATTATCCAAATGAGAAATTCGATCCAGCCGATTCTTTGCTTAGCATACCAGAACAATGCAATCCCCATCGTGAAAACCGGTGCATGAAAAAAGATAGCATCCTTTACAAATTCATGCACCTGTGAAATAAATACATTCAAAAAGCAAAGACAAAAAAAGGCCAAAAGTACCAGCCTGCGTATCCAATCATTTTTATGTATCAGCAGTGGAAAGAGCAGTGCAATAGCAATATAGAACTGGAACTGAACGGGCAAAAACCAAAATACATCCAGAATCCAATGCTCTCCAAACCAAGGCGCGAGATAAGTGATATTAAAAATGAAATTTTTAATCACCGGCCATGAATACAGTACGTGGGGCTGCCACCAGTTCATATAGACAAGAAAACACAGCGCGGCAAGAATGAAAGGCGGATGCAGGCGCAGCAGTCTTTTCAGCAAAAAACCACCAGTATCTGACCATTTAAAAGAAGAGTGCTCCATAGACCACGGAAGTACCAGCGCACTGATCACATAAAAAACATACACTCCCTCCTGCCCCCAGAACAGTATATCATAAAGAAAAGGCTGGCTTTCTTTGATGAGATAAGCCGCATGATAAAGGCAGACCATCAGTGCAGCGAAACCGCGAAGAGCATTAACAGAATTCAGAATAGAGGAACGATCAGTAGCCATAGGGTAAAGGTTTTGTGGCCGTCCGGGCAAATCATACCCACTAGTTCAGATGACGGTGATGCACCGGACAGCGGCGAAGATAACGAAGCCGGATAAAAATACAAGTTCTATGATGATCAATCTGTCTGCACTCTGTTAACAGACGGAAACCTCTCTGTTAGTGGCTCTTTAATAAAGTTCGTATTGAAAATCGTCGGGTCTGCTATTCCCCGTTTCGCAGCCCCAATATACCACTGGCAATCTAATTAATCTCCGCTGCTCGCTACTTTTTCTGTTTCTATGCAAGCAGTTCTTTCTCAATGACTCCCTTTTTCCAGATCACAGTGTGGCAGCGTTTATCCATCGCAACATAAATACAGGAGAATAAAAATCCACAGCGGAAAATTCCCTCGGGTATCCCCACCATAAAAGATAGAATCACTACGAACACCAACCATAAACTTCCGAATATGGCAAGAGGGCGAGAGAAAATTCCCAGTATGATCAGTAAGCCAAAAGCAGTATCGGAAAATCCGCTGTAATAAACAATGTTGTTTGCAATATTTTCTGAAAAAAATTGCTGTGCGAGTTCAATGTGTGCTCCTTTCAGACCAAAAAAGCCGATGGAAGCTAAGCCATGTGCAAGAAAAGCAAAGCCAATTCCTATCCTGAGAAGCCCAAATATTTTATTTCTGTTATTATAAAATATCCAAAGAAAAATAACATAAAAAATCCATGCAAAACGCCGGAACGATTCGGCAAAACCGAAAATAGAGTCGGTTTTCGCATAATAATACAGGCAACCAACCACCGCAACCGTAATGAGATAGATCAGAGCAAACGATAAGAATATCCTTGGCAATATACCGAGGATGATTCCTGCGGCCAGCAAAATGTCCCACCAGCCAATCAGCGTCAACGCTGTTTCCACATTCCATTGAAAAAAGTTGACTGACTCGAAAATCCGGTGATGCAGTTCATACCCCGGAGCACTCAGATGAAGGGATGCGAAGCCGTGCCCCAAAAAAGTTAAGAATAAAATACATCTGAAATACAGCGTAGTATTTCCAACAGCAGCCGAATGGATAGAGCGAAACATTTCATTCATAATCGTATTTTTTTACAGTTATTTTTTTGTGGAAAAAAGAGTAGGGTTGACACTGAACATGACATACGCCCATTGCGGAAACAATGCGCTGTCTCCACCACGGATATATTCCATAGAGCGAGTAGCTGCCATCCAAGAGTAGCCAATTTCAAGCATGACTTCTTTTGAAACCCTGAAGTTGAATTTTATATCATTCTCAAAACCGAGGTATGGATCAATTACTTTACTATTCACAAAATATTTGTTCTGCAGGAAAAAAAGATGAAAGTCTGAACGCAATGTGACCGATGGTGTGAAATCATAGAAGATAAACATGTAAGGGTTGATCAGTCCCGCACCTTTCACATCCGACGGGAATCGTGTAAAGTAATCCATCGCCCCCATGAAGCGATGGGCAACTCCATAAAGCGGAACAAATGTGTTCGATTTTTTATTGTACGTCAACGTAGCATCATTGCCACTGAGGTATTCGACTCCGAGCCTGAAGGTAAATTTTTTTACTTTGGAAAACTTGATTTCCGGCTGAATGTAGTAGGCAAGAATATCCTGGCTCGCGGGTGTCTGTCCGAATTGCACATATCCGCTGACCGTTGCATAGAATTTATTCTTCGTCCATTCAAATCTGCCGCCGTTTGTTGAGCGGGCATAGCTGAAATGCCTCGATGTATCAGTCGCCTGGAAGCCATCCAGCACATTGAGTAATGTCAGTTTGCTATTGCCCATTTTATGGGTGAACCAGAGTATGCCCATATATTTATAATTCCCTTTGACATTGGGTGTATCATAATCGGTGCCGAAAACGTGGTCTTCTGTTTCGTTATACGCAGTACCAATATCGAATTCTGTCTTTTCATCGCGGTACTTTAGAAAAACAGCGTCGTGTGATCTTCCTTCTTGTGTCCAGTTGGATTCTGAAAAAAGACGTTGGTTGTCGTATATGATTCTCTGACGACCTGCCTTCATAGTCCATTTATTCGAAAGGCCGAGTTCAGCCCATGCTTCAAAAATATAGAGTGAAGCTTTACCTTCGGTGGTGAGGCGGTCTCCCCAGAAACGCGCATCGGCAATAGACAGATAAGTATGCACTGATCTCATCTTGAAATCGAGATTCAGCCTATTGCGCTGACTGATGAAAGCTGCCGGCTTAGTATCTTCTGATCGCAGCATCCGGTAACCATTCCTAAACTCCGCCCTCGGACGAAATTCGTAGTCAATTTTAAATTCTGGTTTCGGCTCCGGAAGGGTGTCCTGTGCAGACACCTTGAAACTGGTTGTAAAAAGAGAAATTAGTAAAAAGACAATTTTGACGATTTTCCTAATGCTGGTCACAATAAAATAGGTTCTCGAGTTTAAGGCCATTGCCGGTAGCAAAATCCGGTTTATCGTTTACAATATGAATGCGTGAAAAACAAACCACCGAAATAACCGCAACAGCTATTATCCACTCTACCCAATGACTGCTGACGGATCTGCGGGAAACCTTTCGCTCTGATATTTTTTCATTGATCTTCTTTTCAAGATTTTCAAAAAAAAATTCCGGCACACGGTAAACTGTTTCTCTGTTTTTCCGCCTGCATAAAGAATCCGTTAATTTCAATTTGTTCATGAGCACAACAATTGATTAGACAGCACGAGTGATAAAATCTTTAATCAACGCATATATTTTTTTCAATTTTTTTTTCGGCAAGATGATAAGATGCATGCAGAGCGCCCTCCGAAGTACCGGTGATTGCAGCTATTTCGCTGTATTCCCACCCCTCGAAATAGCGAAGAACAAAAACAACTCTTTGTTTTTCGGGTAGCATCGCCACCTCCTTCTCAAGCCTGATACTTATTTCTTCACCGGAAATGTACGGACCGTTTTCTAAACGCCCGAGCAGGTAGGCTCCGGCTTTCTCAATGGGAATATGCTCATACCTGCATCTTTTTCTCAGGTGATTCAGCGATTCGTTGGTAGCAATCCGGAATAGCCAGGAGTAGATTTGAGCCTTCCCCTGAAAATAATCTAATCCCTCCCAGGCTTTGATAAATACGTCTTGGGTAATGTCGTGCGCGTCGTCAAAATCTATCACCAGCCGCCGGATATACCAATATATTTTCTCTTTATGGAGTTTCACGACCACCCCAAAAGCCTTTTCGCGCCGGGCGGGGTCTTTCAGTTGCTGAACAAGAGATTTTTCGGAAAAGAGGAACATTCAGGTGCCAGAATCGTTGGTAAATCTTTTTGACAATAAAAAAAAATGACGATGATCTGTCTCTTGGATTACCAATAAACAACTACAAAACCCGAAGCACCTGAACCACCATTAGTCACATATCCCGCACCGCCGCCACCTCCACCGCCTGCTCCCGTATCGGCTGCAGCATTTCGACCATTCACGCCGCCGATACTGCCACATCCTCCGCCTACACCACCGCCGCCACCGCCGCCATAAAACATTGCACCGGTTCCCCCTCCGTTTGTTCCGGATGATCCCACTGTAAGAGTTGAATTATAGCTGCTGCCACCGAAGCCACCCGAACCAATAGTAGTATTCAGGTATCCGCCACTTCCTACGCCACACTGGCCCCCCATTGTTGCGAGTGTGCTCGCAGTGCCTCCTGTTCCACCGGTGGCAGAAATATTGATGCCGGTACCCACAAAACTGCTTGATCCTCCATTACCTCCTGCGGTGCCATTGGTACTTGAACTTCCGGCTCCACCTGCACCGCCCGCACCTATTGTAACAGCATAGGTATTTCCCTCGGCAACAGTAAATATCCCTTCAGCAAAACCACCGCCGCCGCCACCACCACCGCCGCAATAATAGCTGCCGCCGCTGCTGCCGCCGCCACCGGCACCACCGCCTGCAACCTGCACTTTAATCAGTGTAACCCCCGTAGGAACGGTAAATGTGAGCAAGGGGCTGGAATAAATAAAGGTCTGAAATGCCTTCCACGAACTTCCGCCACCACCGGTGGCTGCCACCGCAGCATCCACATAATCTTTGTTCACTGCATCTACGCCGTTTATGGGAAGTTCAAGGCCGGTGAGTATCCGTTCGCCATCGGCTCCGGTCATCTGGATGGGTTTATCCACCTGTACCTGGCCATTCATAAATGTTGCAACAGCCAGTAAACTAAGTAATAAGAACGTCTTTTTCATGATTGTTTCAGTTATTTGGTTATGGCGAATGTAAACATTTGGTTTTATCCTCAACAATTTAATGGAAATTCAGAAACGTATTGGTTTGAAAATTTTAGCACATAGCAGTTTAGAAGAGAGAAAATAAAACCTGTAGTTTATCTATAGTTTAGCACTACATTACTCAAACAATACAATAATTTGCCATAATAGAAGGACTTTGCGGTGAATTGAAGCAACACAAAAATTTTACTTTCCATTAACCAAAGGTCGTTTATTCGGATGGTATGCTACCCTTTTTCCTTAGGGGAGAAGTGGTATGCAAAAGATCATTAAGGGTAGATGGAGAGACAACCGTCCGGAAGTTCCGAAGCAAGTCATTTCACGGCCAATGAGAAAAGAAAAAATTCACTTTGAAGGCCGCCTTCTACAGCACTTAAAAAGAAAATGCGAGTGTTTCTGAAATGGATTAATTCAAGAGATAGTTTTATCCCCTCAGCAAGGCGGGTATAGCTCATTTGTGGTTTGTGTCAATCCATCCTTTTGACTATGGCAATGATCCGCCAGAACAATTACCGATATATAATTGACAAGTGCAGATGGCATTCTTCAGCGCTTTTACAGTATGTCCGCACAAATAATACTGAAATGCAAACAGTACTACCAAATACTTGAAAAAACACAAAGAGGAAATGCTGATATTACAAAATGGTTGGAATGGTTTCTTATCTGTCTAAATGATACTCTGATTGAAGCAGATAAAACCCTTTCCGGTGTCATTAACAAAGCACGGTATTGGGATTGGCTGAAAGAAAAAACTCTCAATGAACGCAAGCGAAGAATGATCAATAAAATTCTGGATGGACAGGTTATATACTCACTGTTCAAAGCAATATAATCTTCTGGCATACGAACATCCCTGTCCTGCACTTGCTTGTGTCCAACCGGTATTTGTCAATCCCATCTGGCCGGTATGATCATACGGATTAGAAGAAGAAGTCCAGTCAACACAGGAATAATTGATGCTCGGAAACGAATCGAACACCCACTTTACCCCGAACTCATTGGTAGCAGTAAAAACCTGCGTTTCTCCTGATGGAATATTTCCGAATTCATCTCGGTTAATCGGGATGGAAATAGAACCATCAATCAGATCCGCTTTGCTTACTGCAATGGTCTGGCCATCCGTGCGTACATATAGTCCGTCAGAAATCCTATCCTTGGCATTTACTGAAGTAGTACTAAGCCAAGCCTTATAGGTACCTGAAAGCCCTGCAGCATCAGCGCGGTCCTGACAAATATTATCTGCTCCAGTCAAGCCTCCTAATGAACCGTTTTGAGTCGTACTGGTTACAAATACAACATTTGCATTTACCACCGAAAGAGTAATGGGTACTGTCTCTACTCCCCCTCCTCCGTTAGCTGAAACTACGATATTGTATATCCCCGGCACCGCAGAAACAGATGCAGTAAAAACCAGTGAAGCCGTAAAGGTCGGATATCCTCCGGACGGTGTAAGATTATATGAAACATTCGCAGGAACTCCACTAAGCGTAAGAGATACCGGTGCCCCTCCGCCACTCAGAAAAGTGGAACTCAGAATTACGGGATTAACTGAAGTATTTGCCCCCACCCCAACAGAAAGTGTCGAAATACTGGCTGCTAATGAAAACTCCATTGTTGCTCCACTTAACCCGCTGATAGCATCATCCACATACTTTTTGTTCGCTGCATCAAAATCATTAACCACAGTTTGAACGCCCTCAATTTTAGCATCACCACCACTACCTGTTAGTTGAATTTTATGATCTACCTCAACTTGAGCAAAGGTCAACTGACAAGAAAGGAGTGTCAATAAAAGCGTATATATGTTATTCATACGAGTATTTTATTTGTTTCTAATAACCAATGATCAAATTGAAGCTTCCAGTGTTGCTGTTGCAAAGAAAATCACATTGTAATCTTACCTTTGGGAGCCATTACGGAACCACATTAAATTCAATTACACTGATGCGAAAAACACCATTTCCCGCCGCCAATGTAGTAGATTCTGGCAGCCATATACTTCCGGAAAGCAGGCTGATCGCTGATGATGTCGCTGCAGAAACTGGGCGCGTTCCTGTCCCTGAACTACTTCCGCCTCTATCAGTTACTGAAATTGTACTAGCGGAATAATGTGAATCGCTTGATGCCACGATAGCTGTCGTTCCATCAACGATTATTTCGTGAGTAGTGGAGCGAATGTCTTCCACATTACTTCCGCCAGCGGCACTTGTAAGGCGGGTAGTGGGAATGATATTGGAGACTTTCCAGACCTTATCAGCCGGAACTGTTTCAGACGCACCAATTAGTTTTACCTGACTGAACTGGAGAGTTCCTTGTGCGAATAAAGAATTAAATGCGGAACAAATAATTATGCAAGTAAATATAATTTTCATAATGGGTATAATTAAACTCTCGTGATTGTCTTATATAATTGCGAAAGTACAACATTTCAACAAAATCGAAAAAAGTAAATCTTAACTCTTCAATAAGTATCTATGTAGAACTGATTAGGTTACTCATAATAGATTGCTTCCTGCCAAAGATATCTATCGCCCCCATGCGATCAAGTTCATTGCCTATTTCTCTGGATAGAAAGTCCACTCAACCCTAAAAAAATAGCAGCTCTCTCACGGCTATATACCCGAATTGTCTGTGGCGTTTCTGCTATTACTACCAGTCCAATGTCCGTAAGCCTGCTTCTTCTTAATCTGCCATCCTCATAGCTACTTTCTATATTTCAAAAATAGCACACGCCAAATCGGAGCATTGCCCCCTTCTGTCTGAAGATTTACCTAATAGAACAAGCTATACCGCCATTTTCAAAACGCAACAGCGCATTTTCCTTTCGGCATAACACTATTTTGTCAACAATAATTTTCTTTGTATCTTCGCGCCCCTCATTTTCAGGGAGGTATGCCTGAAAAACAATAACGATATGTCCGGTTATTGAAAACAAAAAAATAACCCCTCCGGTTTCAGCAGGACATCCCGGCTCAAAAGCCCGGAAAACCGGATACAAATTCAAGCCAAATGGCAGAATCAAAACGTGTAAAGGCTGAAGAAGCCGAAGACCAAGAGCCCATCATTGATGTCAATGAAGGTGCTGAAAATCCATCTGTTGATACCTCAATCGAAGCAGATGAAGTCAAAGTAAAAATCGCCGACGAACCCGTCGAGGCCGAAGAATCAGTCGAACTGTTCAGCACAGCCGATGAAGAAGCCTTCCTGCTGCCTGGGGGAGAGTTCAACTGGGATGCTTTCGAGTCTGCCGGCGGTTACACCAAAGAAGACCGCGCTCGCTACGATGCGGTTTACGAAAACACCCTGTCAACCATTGCTGAAAAAGAGGTGGTAGATGGTACGGTGGTTTCAGTTAACAAAAAAGAAGTAGTCGTCAATATCGGTTACAAATCGGAAGGTGTCATTCCTGTTACTGAATTCCGTTACAATCCGGACCTCAAAGCGGGCGACGTAGTTCCTGTTTATGTTGAACAGCAGGAAGACAAAAACGGTCAGCTCAGCGTATCTCACAAAACCGCCCGTGTATTCAGTGCTTGGGGCAATGTAAACCGTGCACTCGAATCCGGAGAGATTATCAAAGGAGATGTTAAGTGCCGCACCAAAGGCGGGCTTATTGTGGATGTGTTCGGTATCGAAGCATTCCTTCCCGGTTCGCAGATAGATGTAAAGCCGATCCGCGATTACGATGTTTACGTCGGCAAAGTGATGGAACTGAAAGTGGTGAAGATCAACAACGAATTCAAAAACGTAGTTGTATCACACAAAGCCCTGATTGAAGCCGAACTCGAAGAACAGAAAAAACAAATCATGTCCGGACTTGAAAAAGGTCAGGTACTTGAAGGAGTGGTCAAAAATATTACCAGTTACGGAGTATTCGTTGACCTCGGTGGTGTAGATGGTCTTATTCACATTACTGACCTTTCATGGGGTCGCATCAATCATCCTGAAGAGGTGGTTCAACTCGATCAGAAGATCAATGTCGTTATTCTCGACTTCGATGATGAGAAGAAGCGCATTGCACTTGGCTTGAAGCAACTCAGTGCACATCCATGGGATGCCCTGCAGGATCAGCTCCAGGCAGGACAAAAAGTAAAAGGAAAAGTTGTAGTACTCGCTGACTATGGAGCATTTGTAGAAGTAGCACCTGGTGTGGAAGGACTGATTCACGTTTCCGAAATGTCATGGAGCTCACACCTTCGCTCGGCACAAGATTTTTTAAAAGTCGGTGAAGAGGTCGAATGCCTTATACTCAATGTGGACAAAGACGAGCGCAAACTTTCGCTCGGCATGAAACAACTGACACCAGACCCATGGGAAAACATCGAGGCCCGTTTCCCGGTAGAGAGCAAGCACAAAGCAAAAGTACGCGCATTCACCAACTTCGGGGTATTCTGCGAACTCACTGATGGTATAGATGGTCTGATCCATATTTCCGATCTTTCATGGAGTAAGAAGATCAAACATCCGGGCGAATTCTGTGCAGTAGGTGATGAGATTGATGTCGTTGTTCTCGAACTCGACAAAGAGAACCGCCGTATCAGCCTTGGCCACAAACAAATCGAAGAAAATCCTTGGGATGTATTCGAAACTGTATTCACTGACGGTTCTCGCCATCAAGGAACAGTTACCAAAAAAGAAGGTAGCCACGCCATTGTTACCCTTCCTTATGGTCTCGAAGGTTTCTGTATGAACAAGAACCTGAAGAAAGCAGACGGCTCAACTGCAAAACCAGATGAAGCGCTAGAGTTCGTTGTTCTTGAGTTTAATAAAAACCAGCGCAAGATCAATGTATCGCACACGCATACATGGAAAGAGGAAGAGCCTTCCAGCGACGCTTCTTCAAAGCCGGCCTCTAAATCTCGCGGCGCTGCCAAGAAATCAGACGTAGATTCCAGCGCGGTGAAAGCCGTAAATGCCCAAGTGGAGAAATCAACCCTTGGCGACTTAGATGCTCTTATGTCACTCAAGGAAAAGATGGAAGGCAAAACGCCTGAAAATGAAAATCCGGCAGAATAATTTAATTATTTTACTGAAATAAAATAAAAAACTGCTCTCAATCGAGAGCAGTTTTTTTTTAATTAAAAGAACAAATAAGTTCCCGCTTTCATGTCTACCATTTCGCAGAGCCAGTAATTAATCAAAAAACAGGCCAAGCAATAAAACGTACATTGGAAGGTTATTGAAAAAAATCCGAAACCCTGCATGAACTCCCATTTTCAAATTATCGCTTCAACGCTCTGCCTTCTGCTCATGGCCTCCTGTGTAAAAGATATACCAAAGCCAGAGAAATACGATTCTACCAAAGCTTATACACTCCAGGACATTTCATACGGAAATAATGATAAACAGAAAATAGATATCTATTTACCCGCAAACCGGAACGCCGGAAGCACAAAAGTATTTGTGCTGATTCACGGCGGGGGATGGAGCGGAGGCGATAAATCGGAATATACCGATGTTTTTAATTCGCTCAAAAGTGTTTATCCCGATCATGCTATTATCAATATCAATTATCGGCTGGCAGACGCATCAAGTCCCGGGTATCCGAAACAGATCAATGACATAGATGCAGCGTTAAAGCATATTCAAGCACCGGCATACAGTCTTTCAAAGCAATATTTCCTATTCGGCACCTCTGCGGGCGGACATCTCGCTATGCTTTACGGCTATGCTTTTGACACCGATCACTTTGTAAAAGGTATCTGCAATACCGTGGGCCCCACTGATATGACAGACCCAGCATATACAGACAACCCTATTTATTTACCGGTAATCACCGGACTGGTAGGCTACGTTACCTACCAGCAGAATCCGGCATTGTATGAAGAGGTTAGTCCGGCAAAACGAGTAACAGACTCTTCTCCCCCAACGATTTCATTTTTTGGAGGCATGGATCCGCTTATCCCTTCCTCACAAATGCCGCGTTTACACGATGTGTTGAATGCGCATAATGTTTACAACGAAGCCACCTTATACCCGGGAGCCGGTCACGGTGGGTGGGACGAGGCAACCAGTCTTGATATGGCCACGAAAATAATGAACTTCATTGAGCATCATTTTTGATCTAGCGCCGGTGGGCTACAGAACAGTTACCCTTCAAGTTTTGCCGCAATCCACGCTGTAGTCCAGGCTGCCTGGAAATTGAATCCGCCGGTAACAGCATCTATATTAAGAACCTCACCTGCAAAATAAAGATGAGGGTGTCGCTTGCTGCCCATGGTTTTAAAATCAATCTCATTGAGATGAACTCCACCGGCTGTAACAAACTCCTCTTTAAAAGTGCTTTTCCCGAACACGTTGAACCGACAACGGCAAACAGATTCTGCTATCTGTTCAATATTTTTATTCGAAAGGTCAGCCCAGTTTTTTTCTTCCGGTATCCATTCTCTAATTAGAGATTGCCACAATCTCACGGGAAAAGAAAAAGGGCAGGTCACAAACACTTTTTTGCGGGAAAACTGCTCCCTTCGTTCTTTCAGAAAATTTATTGCCCCAGGCAGGTTGAAGCGATGATCCCAGTTGACAACAATATTGAACCGGTAATTTTTTTTTGCCAGTTCAACCGCTGCTATAGCTGAAAGTTTCAGCACTCCTGGCCCGCTCAGACCCCAGTGGGTAATGAGCAATGGTCCGGTAGCGACAAAAGGAGAATCGTCCATCTGCACATAGGCGGACGGCGATGAAAGACCCGCCAAGCCTCTTATACGAAGATCATCAATTTTAAAAGTAAAGAGCGATGGAACAGGATCAACAATCGTGTGACCCGTATTTTTGATTATATCCCACATCTGCGGACTGCTTCCCGAAGCAATAATAAGATCATCGGTGAGGATTACTTCGCCACTTGCCAGCATAATCTCCCACTTCTCACCCTTGTTTTCGAAGAATGTAACTCCAGCATTGAGCCTGACTTTTATCCCCAGCTTTCTCACCTCGCTTTCAAAACAATCAATAATAGTCTGTGAGCAATTGCTGACAGGAAAAACACGCCCGTCATCTTCCGTTGATAACTCTACACCGCGTCTGGCAAACCATTCTATAGTATCTCCAGGTTGAAACTGGTTGAATGGACCGATCAGTTCGCGGGATCCTCTCGGATAATAAGCAACGAGTTCTTTCGGATCGAAGCAGGCATGAGTAACATTGCAACGTCCGCCGCCACTGATCTTTACCTTTGACAGTACTTTCCCCGATTTTTCCAGAATTACAATCTTTTTCTGCGGAAACAAAACAGCCGCATTGATCGCCGCAAAAAAACCTGCAGCACCTCCTCCAATCACCGCGAGATGGTATGTGGACATACAGAGGCAAAGATAGAATGGAGCACCCAAATGATTTTTTGGGATTGCAAAGAACTCATATATGAGAGGGAAAGATGAATGTTTTCCCAGCGCTTTAGGAGTTTCTCCTATCCTTAGCGACATTAAGAATATGCTTCGTCGAATAGAGAACAGGTCGTCAAAAATTCCATTGAACAGAATAAGCGCAACGACAAGCGCTCAATGAAAGAATTATTGGAGTGTTTAACGCACAGAGTTTTTTATTTTCCAGATTGCTCCGTTTTTGGTCGTCAGCCTTTCTAAAGTTCCCCCGGTTACCAGGTCATTAAGTACCTGCTCTGTTTTCTGCCTCGGAGTTCCGGAGAGTTCTGCATATTCTTTCGCAGTCAGAGAAGGGTAGTATGTAAATAGTGCCGTCGCACTTTTGTCATAGATTAATTTCGAAGCATTGGGGTGCAGTTTTTTTATCGCATTTTCAATAGCAGAATATGGCTTTGAACCATATATTGTTTCTGTATTTCCCAATGTATCAGAAAAGAAAATAGTAGGGAAACCTTTAACCCCTAATTGATTTCCATATTTCAAGTCTTCAAAAAACAGCTCCTTCGCCTTTCCATCAAAGTCATTTTTGAGACGTTCCACATCGAGACCGGCAGTAAAAGCGGCCTTTTCCATATACTCCCACCGAGTGATATTCTTTTTTTGTAAAAACAACATTTCTCTCAGTTCGCGAAGAAAAAAAATTGCCTTTTGGCTGTCTTGTATTTGTGCTGCCTTGAATGTAATGGAAGGAGGATAGGAAGAATGCAGCGGATCTTCTAACCAAACATCGCCGTCAATCGGCATATCATAGTATATACTCACTTCGTCCCAATGATGGGCTACATCCGAAGGCTTACTAATACCACCACTGTTGTAACTCCAATCGGGCAACAGACCTCCCATTCTGTATTCAATTTCTACGATGTCCCCATATTCTAATTTCATCTTGCGCAATTGAGGTTCAATACCCCAGCAGGAAGAGCAAATAGGATCCGTGTAGTAAATTACTTTTATTGATTTTTTTTCTGGCCGTATGTTTCCTGCATTCCCTGCATCAGTTTTGCCTGTGGGTATTTCGCATACACCGCTATCAGGGTTGCACAATAAAGGATTATTGTTTTCCATTTTATTTCTTGTCTGTGCGTTACAATTAATAGCACCAACAGTAAATGCAATCATTAATAGCAAATTAATCCTATTCATATTACTATTGCCTTGTGCGTAAATCTTTTCTTTGTGCAAATGTCCGAAGAGAATAATTTCTGTGCAATAAGTCAGATTTTTATGACTGTAAAAAAGGAAATAAAGGAAAAGAAAACTTGCCTTGCACAGGTACTTTTAAAGACTTTATCGGACAAATGGAAGCCGGAAATTTTTCATCTGGCACTTGATAGTTCAGTACGATTCAGTAACTTACTCCGCGAAATAAAAGAGTCAAACAAGCAGACTTTATCCGTTGTATTAAGAGAATTGGAACAAGCCGGGTTGCTTGAAAAAGTTATCATAAAGGAAAAACCCCTGCATATCGAATACTACCTGACGGAAAATGGAAAGTCATTCGCTTCCGTGTTTAAGCAGTTAGAGTTATTGAGGCCGAAATGATTTGTCTTCTTCCGCATTTTTTTAAGTACAGGAGGTATCGAGTTTCAGAAATAATTACGATCAATACAACAACCAGCAAAGCAAAAAAAGTTCAGCAGATGAGAGTCTTCATGGCTTTTTGGCGGCAAGTACCTGCAAGCGAACAGCACCCTTAATTCTCAACCCTCAAAAAATCACCCGACATAGTAAAGATCAATACAAAGCCATTATTCAATTGAATCTCCTGATTGTTAGACTGAATTTCCCAACCAACTACATGGTTGCCCGGATAATGAAAGTTTACATAGTTTAGTATCTCGACCGGTATTACGCTGTCTGGCAACTTTGAAGTGCCATCAATGTCAATAATACTTTTTGCTTTATTAAACTCTAATTTAACTCCACAGGATAAAGTAACCTCATACATTTCTTCTTTTTCACCCTTTTCTTTGATGGTCTTAGTAATATTACAATCAGGGAAATGAGTTGAAATATAATTTTTTATTTCAATGGGTACATCCTGTTCCGGGAGTATTGTCTCTTTATCACAACCCGATATGAATACCAGAGAGAGTACTACTATCAGCGATGTGATTAGGTTTTTCATCGTTCTGCCAAATTTCATAACAGCAATTTAATAAAGGATTATTACATTCTATCAGTTCAAATATAAGAAATTTCCTATTGCTCATCCGGTTTACGATCCACCGTTTTACATCGAGGTTGGTTTTTATCCTGCTTCTCCAACAAGAAAAGTTGCACAATATTCGCGCTCAGTACTCCGCACTGAGGCGAAGTTGCGGAGATATGTATCTTGTCGTGGATGAACTATTACAAAAATCAAATGAATATAGGCTAATAGCAGAAAACTTCTTCTGCCCTTAATTTTTGGGGTTAACATAATGGTTAGGCTCTTGTAATTTTTTTCGTATCAATCTCGCCGCATTCTTTGCGTTATCCTTCTCCAGTTTTGAACCGAAAAATTTATTACCGTAGCAGGGAGAAATTACCGCTGAGTGCGCAACGGGATATCGCAAAGATCGCTGAGGCAATACACTTCTTTGTTGATTTTGACCCAGTAAACGAAAATGAAGTAAAACAGGATGCTCTCCATAGTATCCCCTGTGAATATTTTTTTCGGACAAGAATGTTTTTTTCTTAATTTGGTAGCCTATCCTTTTCTGACTAATTATGCAAAAAACCAATCTTCTTGACACCGGATAATCCAATCTTTTTTTTATTATGAATAAATAGCGGGATTACTCAGCAGTGGGTAAATAGCCAATCAACCATTTCACTTAAATACCAAACAAATCATGAACACTGTTAAATCTCTTTTCCTTATTGCAACAAGTAGCTTTTTCCTCTCCGCAGCAGCACAGGTCGAAATTGACAAGCCGGTTGTTCTTACCGGAGCGGACGGAAACCGGAGTATGCAGAATCTCGAAGCCCCTGTCAACGGTACCGATGCCGTAAACAAGGACTATGTGGACAATGCGGTGGCAGCAGGAGGCGGCGGGTCGTCGGGAAAACCCCAAGCAATCAGCGCGGAATCGCCCTCCCAAATGACGTTTTCTGCTTCGGTTCAATACTGCGAAAATCTAAACGAGGATGGGCACGATGATTGGCGCATCCCCGATCTCAAAGAGGCTCAGTATTTTTCAGGAAGCGAAGCCAACACCAACTATGTATGGACTATTTCTGAATCGCCGGGGCTCGATTACCCTATCAACCAAAATCAGATATCAATGCGCCTCAGCGATGGCAAGTGGAGGAATGGCGGAGCCACCACCGTGTTGTTTCCGAACAAGAATGTCAATGGCAGCACTTCCAATACCACCTGGACGACCGTAGGTACCATTGCCCCTTCCAATCCATTGAATACCTTTCTTCCGACGCACATTAAATTGAACGCTTATGACTCTGGTTCTGGGACTTCTTATTTCAGGTTAGTTTATAATCTTGCCGATGGATCATCGGTCAATTCAAGTGAATATTCTACCAATTCAAGTACGACACAAACATTTATAGATATGCAAAGCATACCGATGTTCAACGGCGGCACTCCGCTCAACAGCATAGATGTGCAGGCATACAATACATTGGGTGGTGGCAATATTGCATACGTTTCACTCTTTTCGGTTGCCGGATATGAAACAACCTTCAACCACCGCGATGGAAATACCCTCTACGCCCGCTGTGTGAGATAATTTTTAGCGGAATATTTCCGTTAGTTAAATTGTATATGAGTTAGAAATGACACAAAAAAACGCCGGCAGATGTAATCATTTCGATCCATTCTGCCGGCGTTTTCTTTTATAAAATTCTCACCAGTAAACAATCACTTTTCCATGTCCAGCATTGACCCCTGCAACCGTTGAGCCATTGGATACACCACCAATGTATGAGGAGCCACCGCCACCGGCAGTGCTGTAACCCTGACCCTGTGCGCTGCCGGAGCCGCCGCCACCACCATAATATCCGCCACCGCCGCCACCGC
>JADLBA010000147.1 GCA_020848015.1 Crocinitomicaceae bacterium
ATTGCAATTGATGATCGGCAGTATTCATTATTAGAAAAGCGGTCATCAGCAATATTTCCGTAACAAGAATAATATTGGCATCATTGCGTGGCCATTTCGTCATTTCTCGCGAATGGAAGCGTGCGATACTAGCGACATTCCGGCGTAGAAGAAAAGTTAAACAGGCCACCAAGACAAGCAACGCCAAGATTTCGAAGCTACCAATAAGAAAATTATACAAACCGCCGAGAAAAGAAAATACACGATGGGTTCCCGAGGCTCCGTCAATGACAATCTCCAGTACTTCAATATTGATGATGATGAAACCGGCATACACAAATAAGTGCATGATTGCTGCAAAGGGGCGTGAAAACATTTTACCCTGGCCGAGCGCTATTCTAAACATGGTTGACCACCTTGCTGATGCAGGGCCTTTGGGCTTAATTTTTCGTCCTAACCTGATATTGCGGGAAATAAAACGGAATCGCTTCCAGGCAACATACCCGGTAATTCCGAGCAACAAAATAAACAGCAATTGTGCGATCATGTAGAAACAGATGGTGGTCGCCCCAAAGATAGTAATTAAGAAGAACGGGGGGCAGCCTGCAGTTTGAAAACAGGGCAAAGGGGTCTCATTGATTCTGTTATTTCAAGAGACCGTTTACTGTTTTACAACCCCTTTCTCCTCTATCATCCGGTCAATTTCACGCCTCATTTGTTCGAGTTCTTTTTTGGAAAAATCTTCTGAGTCCTTTTTTCCAAACATACTGAAACTGAGGTAGCGCTTTGGATGAATCCTCATGTCATTGAGCAGAAGATCGAGACTTTTGGAGGCGTTGACCAATTCGGTGTGCAGTGAATCGTTGACCGCCAGTTGTCCGAGCGTTCCTCTTCCTTCGTTGATGCCATTCATCACTTCGGAAAATCCGGTCATTGCGGCATCCACTTTTTTAATGGTTGATGCAAGCTGTACTTTGGCAAGTGTATCTGAAATACTTCCGATATTTTGGATAGCTCTGCTCAGGGTTTCATTGTTGTTTTTGAGGTTGCCGGTGATAGATTCAACATTGGAAAAAATATCGGTAAGTTTCTGACTGTTGTTATTGATGAGAACATCGAGATTTTCAGTGGTACTTTCAAGGTTATTGATTGTATATTGTAAACTGCTGAAAATGTCGGGGATATTTTTTGCAGACGGATCATCAAACATTGCATTCAGGTTGGTAAGAATACTGTCAATTCCCGAAAATAATTTTGTTGATTTTTGTTTGATGGGTTCAATTTCAGATTTGATCATGTCGGTGAGTCCGAGAGTTATTGATCCCTGCAGGGTATCTCCGCCTTTTGCCATAATGGTGCTGTCGCCAAGTATGAGTCGTATGGCTTTTACGCCAAAAAGGTCGGCATCATAGATTTCAAGTTTGGAGTCTTTTGGGACAACAAGTTTTCGATTGTTAAGCAGTACTTCCACGAGTACTTTTCCATCGCCTGTGGTGCTGAGTCCGACATCACTTACAATCCCCACTTTGAAACCGTTAAGGATAACAGCATTCGCTGGAATAAGTCCGGCAGAGTTTTCATAAGAAGCATAAAATTTCACCTGTCTGGCAAAGAGGTTAATTCCTTTCAGGTAGTTAATACCGAGATACAATAGCGCAATGGCGACGACGACCAATACTCCGACAATAAATTCACGGGATAATTTCATTCGTTATTTTGTTTTATCAATGGCTTCATTGAGGTCTATTCGCCGGCCATTTTCGAAGGCTACGATAAACGCATCTTTAAAACCCATTTCCCGCAGGTATTGTTGAGTCTTTTTGGCCTCATTAAAACTCACGGAAGTGCCTTCAAGATACTTGTATGTTCCGCCACTAATGTATTCTTCAACCCGCTTAAGTCCTCTGAAATCAGGCGAATTCTTGTCAACCGGTTTTGTTGAAGTGAGTATCTGCACCTGGAATTTTACCCCTTTTTCAATATTTCGCCACATTACCTTGCCTTCTGATTCGGGAGAAGCAATACTCACGGAAGGATTTTTATCCATGTTCAGCTCAGGTTTATCAGTTGGTGCTTTGACTGCACGTGTTTCCATTTTTTCCTTGTAATCTCTGAATGCCCTGAAAATAGCGGAAGACATATAATTTTTCCCGTCCCCACTCTGGAGAAAGTCTTCTTCTTCACCATTAGTGAGGAAGCCTAATTCAATGAGTACACTCGGCATATTGGTAAAACTGATCACATAATATCCCGCTTGCTTCACTCCGCGGTCTTTTCGTCCTACACGCGACCGGAACTGATCCTGGGTGTTTTTTGCGAGTTGGAGGCTTTGGTCGAGAAACACATTTTCCCGCAGGCTAAGGGCGATATAGGTATCAGGATTTTTCGGATCGAATCCGCTGTAGTTTTTTTCGTGATTTTCTTCGAGATAAATGGATGCATTTTCTCTCATTGCGGTCTTCAGGCTTTCTTCTGATTTGTGTAACCCCATCACAAAGGTTTCTGCACCGAAAGCAGCTTTGTTGTCATTTGCATTGCAGTGGATGGAGATAAAGAGATCGGCTTTTGCCTTATTGGCAGTTTCCACACGGTCTTTTAACGTTGGAAAAGTATCGTCTTTTCGAGTATAAATGATTTCTACCTCCGGATAATTTTCAGCGATATATTTTCCTACTTCCAGTGCTACATCGAGCGAAATATCCTTTTCAGTTTTTTTATGCCGGCCCGTACCGAGATTTCCGGGGTCTTTTCCACCATGGCCCGGATCAAGCACTACAGTAAATGTCTTGTCGGGGTTTCGAGGGGTGGGAGTAGTAGCTGCTATAAAAACAGCAGTCAAAGCAAGAAAACTTAGGATTAGTCGTTTCCCGCGCTTTGCCCTGTCTTTCGTCTCCACAACGGGGGAAGTTGGGTGCTTATGCATAGCTTTGATGCCTCATATTGCAGATTGAACAAAAGTATTTTTCTGAAACACGCATGAAGCGCGGCTTTGGTACATTTTTCCTCTTATCATTGTTGATAATGGCGGCTCGTGTAGCCGTATGCCAAAGTACCGGCAACTCTTCTGCAACTGCTCCAATGGTTGTGAACGAAAACCTTGCCGATTCTATTATGCCCGGTGAAGGGAATGATGATTTCGGTATTGATGATAAGGTGCATTATTTCGGGAAAGACAGCACCATTTTAGACCTTGAAAGTGGGAAAATATTTTTGTACGGAGTGGACTCTTATGTAGCCTATGGTGACCTCGAGGTGAAAGCAGCAATAATCGAATTTTCTTTTAATGAATATACTGCTTTTGCGAAAGGAGTTCCTGATAGCACCGGTAATTTGATGGGCAAGCCCATCTTTTCACAGGGCGACACGCAGTTTGAGGAGGATTCTTTGGGTTACAATTTCAAGACAAGAAGAGGAATCAGCTATGGAGTGCGCACACGTGAGGGAGATGCCTACCTGATATCAGAAGTTTCAAAACGGCAGAACAATGGGTGGGTGAGTGTAAGCAATGGTATGTTTACCACTTGTGATAAAGTAAATCCGCATTACCATTTCAGACTACACAAAGCAGTAGTAATTCCTGATGACAAAGTGGTTTCGGGCCCATTGTACATGAAAATCAGAAAAGTACCGACTCCATTAGCTCTTCCGTTTGGGTTTTTTCCTAATAAAAAAGAAAGCACTCACGGGATACTTTTGCCCGGCTATGGCAACGGAGCTGAAAAGGGTTTTTTCATTCAAAACCTCGGTTATTATATACCTTTTCAGCCCTACCTCGATACAAAAATTCTCTTTGACCTTTACACTCGCGGAAGCTGGAGTGTGAGGAATGTGACTAATTACAGAAAGAGATACAAATACTCAGGCAATTTCAATGTATCGAGGACGGTCAATAAAAGTGGCTTGCGGGAGCTGCCAAACTATTTTCAGCAGAATACTTTTAACATTCAGTGGAACCATCAGCAAGATCCGAAATCACGACCTAATACTCGCTTCAATGCATCAGTTAATATGGGTTCGAGCCAAAATTTTCGCAACAATCTGAACTCGACACAACAAGACTTTTTGTCCAGCACCTTTAACTCTTCTGTTCAATACGGAAAAACTATTGCCAGTTCACCTTTTACGATGTCTCTTGAGGCAAGGCACAGTCAAAATGTGCAGACCCGGCAGGTTGATATAACACTTCCCTCGCTTGTTGTAAATATGCAGCGGATCAATCTGATGAAGAGTGTTTTCAAAAAAAGCCCTATAGGGCTGAACGGGGCATTTAATGCAAGCAATACACTGTCAGCAAAAGAACAGGAGATACAGTTTTCAAACTTGGGCAAACTCACACCGAAAATGCGCAATGGGGCACGAGTGAACGGAAGCCTTTCCACTTCCTGGAAGATTGGTCCCTTTCTTACGCTGAATCCGACACTGAATGGAAATGCCTATCTCACTGCACGGACGGTGGCTCCAACTTATATCGCCGATCTTCAGCAGAGCCGGCTCGATACTCTTGGACAAATGGCGCTGGCAGGGACGTGGAATACAGCGATGACGATGAATACTCGTATTTATGGAACATTCGTGTTGAAAAAATCCCGATTCCTGAAAGCAGTGCGGCACCAAATTCAGCCTTCCGCCGGAATCAGCTATACACCGTACCAGAACTTTCAGCGGAATGGTTTTTTCGGTGACGACGGTCAGTTTATCGGATACAATCCTTGGGCAGTAGCGGCTTTCCAACCAGGTTCCACGCACCAGGCAGCCAATATAAATTTTGGCATTAATCAGAACATAGAAGCAAAAGTGCGCGATAAAAATTCGGCAAAAGTGAGCTATAAAAAGGTGACGCTGATTGATGGGTGGAACAGCCGGGCGGGATATAACCTGCTCGCGGATTCTTTGAACCTGACGAATCTCTCGATCAGTGCGTTTACTACAATTGCAAAAAATATTACATTGAATTATAGTTCGACACACAGTTTTTATGATCGTGATACATTAGGGCGCGAAGTGAACCAGTATTTAATTTCAACCCAAAAAAGATTGACGCGGCTCGAAGGAAATAATCTCGCATTAAATTTTCGATTCCAAGGAGGAAACGGGAAGAACAAACAGAACGTGTCCGATGCCCCTCCGGTGAGCCAACTCAACCCTGCGCAACAGCAAATTATCGGTCAGAATCAGTCTTCTTTTGTTGATTATTCTGTGCCTTGGACAGTGAACATGAGTTACAATTTGCTGCTGACAAAGACGTGGAATATGGAAACCCGGCGCGATAAGAATAACTACACACAGGCTGCAACTTTCAGCGGAGATGTAACAATATTGAAACGGTGGGCACTGACAGTAAATTCGGGATATGATTTCAAAGCAAAAGAATTTACTACAACGAATTTGGGGTTGCACTGGGATTTACATTGTTGGGAGTTATCAACCAGTGTTGTTCCTTTTGGTATCAGGAAGAGCTACTTCATTCAACTCAATATAAAATCGTCATTGCTGCAGGATTTGAAATTGCAAAAAAGAGGGAATTTGGGAGAGGAGACGTTGTTGTATTGAGTTTTATCAGGTGATAAATTCTCTGTATTTAACTTTTATAGCTGTGATGAAGAGGGACCTTGGGTAAAAAATCAGAGCGGTTTATTGCAGTTTCCGGACAACTTTCTTTCGATGAAACTCGCAGACGGGTTACGGTAAAGTGCAAGCTGGCAGGGCGGGTTTCCTGATTATATCCAGATATTTTTTCGGTCTATGCAAACATTGCCAAGAATATGTTGAGTTTTTAAACAGCTTCTTAATGTTGAATACAATGAAAAATATTTATTTGAATAGATTGAATAGTTCTATGCCTCCGGCATCGTGTGTAATAAACCGAATTAATCCTATAAAGCTGTAATCCCGTTGGGATTATGGGAGCAAAAGGAAACAGAAAATCTCATCTACCGAATAATCGTTCGGTAAAAGAATGAATTGTTCAGTATAGCCAGTCTGGTATAGCCGCAGCAAAGAACAATCCAACCATTAGCAGCGATAACAGCAAGAACAGATATTTCTGAAAGTCGCTGACTACTATTCGTCCGGAATTTTCTAACGGAGTGAACATAGCTATAATAATGCGCAGATAGTAATATGCCCCAACGACAGATGTAAGAATCATAATTATTACAAGCCATAAATATCCGGATTGCAGTACCGATGAAATAACAAAGTATTTAGCGAGAAACCCGCTAAGCGGCGGAATACCGGCCATTGAAAGAACGGCGAGCGTCATAGCACCGGCCAGCACCGGATTGCGTTTTACGAGTCCTTTGAATGCATTGAAATCTTCTGCTCCCTGCTGATATGCCGATACGTGGTACAATACGATGAATGAAGTAAGGCTGGCGATACCATAAGTCAGAATATAATAAAGCAGGATTTTCGGATCGCCATTTTGTGCCGACAGAATTGCCCCCAGCATAAATCCTGCGTGAGAAATACTCGAATAGGCGAGTAATCGCTTCACATTAGTCTGAACTGCTGCAACGATATTGGCAATAATCAGAGTAAGAGCAGAGATGATGGCAATAACATCTCCGTAGGTTTCGATAAAAGAGCCAAAAGTTCCTGAAAACAGACGGAACATTGCTGCGAATGCAGCTCCTTTAACAACAGTAGCCATGAAAGCTGTTACCGGTGTGGGAGAACCTTGGTACACATCTGGAGCCCAGAAATGGAAGGGAGCCGCAGAGACCTTAAATGCAAATCCCGCAAAGATCATTACAATTCCGGCATTAAGTAAAGGTGTTGGAGAACTCATTGCTGTGCTAGCAGTCGAAATTATTCCAAGATCAAAACTTCCGGTAGCTCCATACACCATGGCAATACCAAAGAGGAGGATAGCACTTGCGAGAGAGCCGAGGAAAAAGTACTTAAAGCCGGCTTCATTCGATAGGCGATCTCCTTTTTTACTGGCAGCCAGTACGTATAGAGGAATAGAGAGAATTTCAATTCCGAGAAAGAGCATCACAAGGTTAGTGTAGGAGACCATCAGTACCGCACCACAAATACTGAACAATGTCAGTGCGTAGAGGTCGGTTCGCCTCGCATCGTTCCCGAAATATTCGGTGGTGATCAGAAACCAGCACAATGATATGAAGGTAAGTATGGCTGTAAAGCCCAATGCAAAATTGTCAAACAACAGCATATTGTTGTCCATTGGGTTTTCATTGCGACCCCAGTCAACAATACAGAAAAAGATGAGGCTGAAAAGCGAGGCCACTGCAATGGGCAATACTGCTTTGCGAAACTTTATAACATCAGCAGCAAGTACGGCTATTCCGGCGAGAGAGACAATGAGAAGTTCTTTCATCAGTAAGAGATTCCTGGTAAAGTTTGAACGGAACTATTGGCTAAGTCGAGCAGGGGAGATGGATAGAGTCCCAGCCCAATGACCAGCAAGACAACAATGATCAACACTGTTTTTTCGTGAGTGGTGAGCGGTGAAAACCCTGCAGTATGTATGTTAGATTTTCCAAGCATCATGGTTTGAAATGCCCGCAATAGATATACTGCGCTGAGTATTACTGTCAGTCCACCAAATACGGCGAAATATATATTCTGGATGGCAAGTCCTTGCAGAAGCAGAAACTCTCCTACGAATCCGCTTGTAAACGGGAGAGCTATTGATCCCATTACAAGCACCAAAAAGAGGGAGGCAAAAAGAGGATTGGCCTCCCGTATTCCTCCCATTCGTGCCATTTCATCACTTTTCAACCGCGTCTCAACAATATCGTAAATGAAGAACATACCTACGGCGAGTATGCCGTGCGAGACCATTTCAAACAAGGCTCCGACGATTCCCTGTTCGTTGCTTGCGAGAATACCAGCGGAAATAAGTCCAACGTGTGCTATCGAAGAATAGGCGATCAGCAACTTGTATCTTTTTTGTACAATAGCGACACAGGATGCGTAAACAATACCGGCAATGGATAGTACCATAGCCCAGGTACCGTATTCGGTTACTCCGTCGGGCACCATTGGAACAGCGAGCCTCACTAGCCCGTAGGTAGCCATTTTCAGCATGATTGCTGCGAGGAGCATTGTGCCGGGAGTCGGAGATACATCATAGGTAGAGGGCTGCCAGGTATGGAAAGGAAACACCGGCATTTTTACTGCAAAGGCTATAAAGAGACCGGCAAACACTAACCCCTGCTCGAGTCCGCTCAGTGATCTGCCTGCTTCATACAACGCGCTGAGTTGAAATGAATGGGGATAGGTGTGCTGATAAACATAGAGCAGTGCAACGAGCATGAAAAGACTTCCGAAAATGGTGTATAAGAAGAATTTCAGTGTCACTTTTACTTTATTGTTTCCGCTGCCCCAGATCATTGAAATAAAATAGATGGGTATCAGAGCTACCTCATAGAAGATATAAAATACAAGTCCGTCAGTAGCGGTAAATGCTCCCATCATTGCACCGCTCATCATCAGAATGAGACCATAAAAAATATGCGGATTTTTATAACTTTTATTAAAGGAAGCGTAAATGATCAGCGGTGTAATAATTGCGGATAGGAGAGCCATAACTAGGCTGATGCCATCGAGGCTGAAAGCACAGTGAACACCCATTGAGCCGAGCCACCCCTTGTCGAAAACAACAAGGGCATTGTTTCCTGTTTTCCACAAATAAACTGCGGCAAGTGTTAACAGCAGTTGTACCAGTGAGGTACCGAGTGCGAACATACGCGCGGTTTTTGTTTTGAGCAAAACCAACGCTGCTCCGCACAAAACAGGTAAAATAATCAGTAGAATCGTTAACATTCGTATTGCCTTTTATAAGGCTGGTTTTGGTTGGTTCTTTTTTATTTACACAATTAAAAAAAATCACATAATCCATGCAAGCAGTCCGATCAGCCCGACCAGAGTTGCCAGTATATAGGCAAACAAATGCCCATTTTGCAGGGTACGCAGATTTTCTCCGCTCCATTTCGAAAGTTTTCCGGTACCGTTTACTAATCCATCAATCACTTTTGTCTCAACAATACGTTGGAAGAACGCACTCATTTTATCAATCGGGGTTCTTATTACGGCATCATAAAGCTCATCAATACGGTACTTATGCAGGAGCAGACGATGGAGCGGAGCTTCTACCTCGTCATCTTCCAGCGCTCTTGTATGC
>JADLBA010000148.1 GCA_020848015.1 Crocinitomicaceae bacterium
TAGCACCGGCCACCTATATTTCAGTTCATCATGGCACAATGGTTTTGGTGGACAGGATGTATTTCGCGTCGCAGGAATTCCAGGCAACTGGACCGATCCTGTCAATATGGGACCACCGGTGAACAGTAATAAGAATGATTTTTTCTTTTCTGTATTTCCTGAGAAGGAGAAAGTATTTCTTTCATCTAACCGCGAAGGAGCAGCGATAGGTGATGGCTATAGTACCTGCTGCAATGATATTTACGTTGCTGATCTTCCTTCTAAAATAATAGAGGAAGAAAAAAAGGAGGAATATAAAAACCTTGCAGAGCTCAACCGCTTTTTACCGGTACGCCTTTATTTTCATAACGATGAACCAAACCCGCGCTCTCTTGATACCACTACACTGGTCAAATACAGTGAAGCTTATGACTCTTACAAAAAACTATTTGATTCCTATGTGAAAGAAAATGCAAAAGGACTTTCCGGCAGTGAGAAAGAAGATGCGGAATATGATGTCGAAGATTTTTTTAGCCTTACAGTGGATAAGGGGATGAGTGATCTCTCCCTGTTCTTCGATCTTCTTTTGAAAGAACTAAAACAGGGACAAAGCATCCGCCTGTCCATCCGGGGATTTGCCAGCCCACGGGCAAAATCTGACTATAATGAAAAACTGACCATGCGACGCATTGCCTCATTAGTTAATGAGATGAAAAGTGTTCAGAATGGTATCTTTCTTCCATATATTAATGGAACCGCAACCGATGGCGGACATCTTGAATTTGAAGCTCTGCCATTCGGTGAATACAAGGCGGACAAAACAGTTAGCGATGATCTTTTCAACGAAAAGCAATCCATTTATAGTCGTGGTGCCCGTCTCGAAAGAAAGATCGAAATAGAGAGTGTAAAAATCGTTTCGCCTATAAAAAAACCGGTTCTGAAATTGGAAGAAGAGTCCTTCGATTTTGGTCCTATTCCAAAGTCAGGTGTGGTTCATCATACTTTCTACATCTCAAACGAGGGAAATGCACTTATGGTGATTGACTCAGTGATTGCATCGTGCGGATGCCTCGTGCCAATACTCGAAAAAGATACGGTATTACCAAGTGAGCGCATTGCTTTGGAAGTTGGCTTTATCCCTTTCGATAAGAATGGAAAAGAAACCAAAGAAATAACGATCTATATTGCAGGTGAACCCCCTAAGGTGATTACGATCAGTGCAGATGTTCAGCACTGATTGTTTTCTATTAATTCAAAAAAAATATGAAAAAACTATTTTCTATTTTGCTTACCGCTACAGGTCTCTGCTGTAACGATCGCACAATAGCACAACCGACTTGGCAGGTTGGAAATACGACATTGACAGAAACTAATCTCGTTACCGGCATCGTGCTGCCATGGGAAATACTATGGGGGCCTGATGATTATATATGGTGTACGACACGACCCGGTAAAGTGTTGCGGATAGATCCCGAATCAGGGAATTACACAATAGTACTCGACAAAAGTTCTATAATACCGAACAATGGTTCGGGCGAGCCGGGTATGCTCGGAATGGCCATACATCCCGAATGGAATTCTACTCCGCTTGTTTTCATCGTTTACAATTACACAATGGGAAATTCTATTCGCGAAAGGCTTTCGTGCTTTGAATGGAATGGCACTTCACTCGTAAATGAAGTTCAGTTGATCAATGATATTCCGGGTAACTATATACATAACGGCTCACGGTTGCTGATAACCCCCGATCATAAGCTGATGATGACCACCGGCGATACCGGCGATGGAGGCATTAGCAGCCAAAACATTGCATCTCTGAATGGAAAGGTACTACGCATCAACCTCGATGGTTCTGTTCCATCAGACAACCCAAACCCCGATTCTTATGTATGGAGTTTGGGTCATCGCAACGGACAGGGGCTTTGCCTTGGACCCAACGGGCTAATCTATGAAAGCGAACATGGACAAAACAACTCCGATGAATTGAATATCATCGCACCATCCCGGAATTATGGCTGGCCGGAAGTGGAAGGGGCTTGTAATACAAGTAGTGAACAATCTTATTGTACCGCTAATAATGTAAAAGAACCAATAAGGGAATGGTCGCCCTGTCGCGCTGTCAATGGTATTGAATACTATAACCATCCTGCTATACCCGAGTGGAATAATTCTGTGCTCATGGCCGTGCTCGGCGGCCTCTCTTCAGACTACGAACGGATGACTGTTCTGCATCTCAGTGGAGATGGGTTAAGCATTACTGGAGAAGACAGTTACTTTTCACAGTTCAATCAACGCATCCGTGATATTTGCCTCAATCCCTACACAGGAGCTGTCTATGTTGCCTTCAACGGAGTTCAGTATCCCGGCTCAGGCCCCAACCTGATTAAAGAATTCAGGAACCTGAATTTTAATGCGATCAATAAACCAACACGATCCTCTATCCAGGAAATTTCCATCTTTCCCAATCCGGCGGAAGACCGAACGGTCATTCAGTTTTCAGAGAGTTTTTATGGCAGTAATTTTACCATACATTCTTTTTCAGGGAAATTGATGACGGAGCAGAAAGTGGACAGAGATGCAGTCGAAATAGACTGTAGCAGATGGGGCGCAGGAAATTATTTCCTCACGGCAACATCATCGCTGGGAACAATCACCAAAACCATGATGGTGAAATAGCGAGGAATGCTTTTGCAGTGAAAGAAAAAATGTTCAGATGCATACAACTCCTGTTTACCGGAAGAGACTGATGTGTTCAACTCCTTTTTTTCTCTTTCTATCCGTATTTGTTCTTCTCGGCGCGATGTCTGATGCACAGGTGACCGGTTATTATTCTGGAAGGATAATTGATTCCCGATCACGTGATCCACTCGCTGGAATCCGCGTTTGTGCACTGTCCGGTATTCCCTGCACTGTCACAGATGCGGATGGTCATTTCAGATTGGGAAGTCATCTGAAGATTGACTCTCTCTTGTTCGACGGATTGGGTTATCACTGGATTGATGAGGCCTATAATGAAAACGCTGTATTTGAAGGAAAATCATTCACCGTTACGTATGGAATCGTTCAGGATCCGTTTGAAATGTCATCTGTTCAGATCGTTGCTTTCAATAATCGCAAAACGAATGCTTCTACCCCAGGCACATTTGGCATCGTAAGCAATACTGTTTTGAACGGAAACGATCAGTCTTCGCTGCAAAATGCTTTGAATACAATTCCCGGTGTTGAGATGGAAAGCCGTGGTTATGGAGGTAGTCAGCGTATTAATATCAGAGGAAGTTTTTTGCGCTCACCATTTGCTATTCGGAATGTGAAGATTTACCTCGATGGAATTCCTCTTTCCTCTCCTGACGGAACAAGCCCTTTAGAACTCATTGATGCATCGGACATTGAGAATATAGAAGTGATCAAAGGCCCGGCCGGGAGTGTGTGGGGAAGCGGTATCGGTGGTGTATTATTATTGAATGGCAGGCGGCCAATACTCTATCAGTCATCGTTGCGACACTCTGAATTGGTCGGCGAGTATGGATTTTATCGCTCATTAACTTCATCAGAAATATCAAAGGGAAAATTTTCGCTTAGGGTCAGCCATAACTATCAGCAAAATGCAGGATATCGCAAACAGGAGTTTAACCGCAAACAGCAAGTTAGCCTTTTTGCAGGATATAATTTATCCGAAAAAATTTCTTGGCTGCTGTATGGGACATATTACAATGGGCAATGGGCATTACCGGGATCGTTAAATGCTGATGAAGCAAAAGAAAACCCCACTATGGCCAACCTATTTTCCAAAAAGAATAATGCGTCCGTTTATCGAGAGCGGATAACCACTGGTGTAAGTCAGACTTGGAAAATTTCAGGCAGAATGAAAAACGTCACAGCTCTATATCAATCCACTACACAGAAATACAATCCCTATGGCACCTCCCCTTTTAGCAACGGCTTCAAAGACGAAGCGGCAAATGGATGGGGAGGTAGAACAGAATTCAGCGGGAATATAATTGCGCGGCAACATTTCGAGTGGAAGACAGGAGCTGGTGCGGAAATCCAATGGGAACATTTTGATATTACTGAAACCGAAAATGACGGCGGGCTGCCCGGCACTCATAAGTATTCCTACCTGACAAAATATAAATGCGGCTTTGGATTCATCACCTCCGATCTTTCTTTTTTTAACCGCCTTTTTCTTACATCATCGGTCAGCGCTAACAAAACAATTCATGTAATTGATGGGTATGGTGCAGACTATTTTCCTTCAGACACAACTGCTGCAGGAAATATTGTTCTGCTACCAAGAACAGGAATATCCATAAGAATAGACAGTCTTATTTTTTTACACGGGAGTATCAGCAGTGGAATCTCACAGCCTACGGTATTCGAACAATTAGATGTTCAGTATTTTAATACCCTCTCCGGCGATTTCATTAAAAATTCTATCGCACCGGAGAGGGGGATCAATTATGAAGGAGGCATGAAAGGGACAGAATACAGGACGGGAGTGCAGTTGGAGATTACTCTTTATGATATGGAATTGCGGAATGCTATTCTTCCCTATTCTGAAAATATTTATGCAATGGGTGATACGATTGAAATAACACGCTACTCCAACAGTGGCGCTACCCGGCAGAGAGGATTAGAAGCAAGCCTGCGAAAAACTTTTTTCCGGAGAGAAGGCAAAGGAATGAATGCGCTGGAACTCTGGACTAATCTGTCGCATACCTTTAATACGTTTGGTAATTATATTTTAGAAAGTATGCAACTGGAAAACAACTACCTGCCCGGAACACCGCGTAATACTGGTAGTTCAGGCATCACTGTTCGCGCATGGAACCACCGGTTCGTCTGGAACCTCACTGAATATTGGTTCGATAAAGCTCCGCTGAATGTTGAAAATACTGTTTGGTCATCGCCGTATCATCTCATCAATACCCGTATTGATTTTCATTTTTCGGATGTATTAAATCTTCCATTGAATGTGGATATTTTCGCAGGTGGTAACAACCTGTTGAATATCTCTTACACATCATTTTATCAGTTGAATGCGACCGATGGAAGGTACTACAACCCCTCCCCTCTCTTAAATTTTTATGGGGGAATAGGTGTGAAATGGACTTTTTGACAAACTAAAATGAAGAATAATTAAATACAGTGGAATAAAAAGTGATGATGGAATATTATTCTGCCTATACATCCTACCGACTTACAGAGCAGTATTCGGACATTACCCCCTATTTTGTATAGAGTTCATGAAAATGGTAAAAATCATGCGAGGAGCAACTGCATCTGATGCTAATTTCTTGATCCTAAAGAAATCCTGCGTCGCTTATCAATAGTTTAGCACCATGAAAAATATCTTTATCACGGGAGCTTCGGAAGGAATTGGCGAAGCTACGGCACGGCTCCTCCATAGCAAAGGCCACACATTATTTCTTACTGCGCGTAACAGTCATAAGTTGGCAGAGTTGAAAAAAGAACTCGGAGAAAGAGTGTTTGTACAAGCACTCGATGTGATGAACTACCGCGATTTTTCCAATGCTGTGAATGACGCTGCAAAAAAAATGGGATCTATCAATGTGATGATCAATAATGCGGGTATTGGCATTTTTGAAAAGCTGGCCAATGCCTCGATAGAAGACTGGCACAGAATGATAGACGTTAACATTAAGGGAGTACTTAACGGCATTCATGCTACACTTCCACATTTGATGGCATCGGCTGGGCACATCATCAATCTCGGATCTGTGGCTTCTCATCAGGTATTCAGTGATTCAGTAGTGTATTGCTCCACCAAGTTTGCCGTGTGGGCCATCAGTGAAGGCCTGAGAATCGAGCTACCTGACAAGATACGCACTACCACCATCAGCCCAGGCCCGGTCAATACCGGATTTATAGATCACTCGCCGGGCAGACAATCGCAACAGAATTACAAGGATAATTTTATCCATGGCCTGACGGCTGCCGCTGTAGCAGAGCAAATAGCCTTTGCAATTGAAGCACCTCCGGAAGTTACAATCAGCGAAATTGTCGTACGGGCAACAAAGAAGAATGTATCCAGTATTTGACTGCCGGATCTAAGGCACTTTTCCATTTACCAAAGAACTTTCCTCAATCCCCCCTTCCCCTATCTTTGCCCCATGCACCCCTCACCGGTTGACGTAAACAATTTTGATGATGTCCGCCCGCTCACGGACGATGAAATTCCTCCAGCTATCGAACGATTACTGACGGAACCCGTTTTTTTCAAAATGATGAAATGGGTATATCCGAGCCTTGGGAAAAAAGTGATTCTCGAAATGATGCGGGAAATAACGACAGTCAATGATTTCCAGGAGCAGGTTAGCGCCCCTGCTTTTAAGGTTGTAACACAGCTCACTACCAGTGGGCTGAGTTTCACGAATATGGAATCATTGAAAAAAGAAGGCACCTATCTTTTTATTTCCAATCACAGGGATATCATCCTCGACTCTGCATTATTAAATGTGAGTCTGATGGAGAAAGGATACAAAACCACGCAGATTGCGATCGGGGATAATCTGCTGAAAACACAGTCGGTTCGTGATCTCGTTCGCGCAAATAAAAACTTTATTGTCAACCGGAATGTTAGCCCGAAAGATATCTTTCACTACTCTCTCAGGTTGTCTAACTATATCCGCAAGACTATCATAGATGATCAAACTTCGATCTGGATCGCACAGCGGGAGGGCAGGTCTAAGGATGGCGATGACCGCACCTCCAGCGCTCTGCTGAAAATGTTTGCTATGTCTGAGACACTCCCTATGGAAGATGCTTTGCTTAGGTTGAATATTATTCCGATGGCTGTCAGCTACGAATACGATCCATGTGACCTGATGAAGGCAAGTGAATTAATCCAACTCCGGCTATTTGGAACGTATGAAAAAAAACAGGGAGAAGACTTTCGTAGTATGTTGCGTGGGCTTACCGGACACAAAGGCCATGTAAATATTGCTGTGGGCAGCCCCGTGGAAAAGTATATTGAAGAAATGCGCCGCATTTCACACAAGAATGAAAAAGTACTTCACCTTGCTCATTCAATTGACAGCGAAATGCACAGAATATATAAACTGTGGCCAACGAATTATATCGCCTACGATCTTCTATACGGCACCCGGGAGTTTAAAGAATATTACTCGAATATTAAGCGAATTACATTCAGTAATTATATTCGGGGTCATGTAATCCGTCTCGGACTGCTGCGGAAGAAAATGGAATTACCAAAGGAAGGATTTAGTAAAGCTGCGCGGGAGATACTTCTCGAGATGTATGCCAATCCCGTTGTCAATAAAAAAAATGTTGAATTTTCCGATAGGGAATCTATCTCATCCAGTAAAGCCGTTTTACACCCATAAGCTCTTCTGCCGTGCGTTTCAGCCTGCTCATAAAGTTAACGTTGATAGTTATTGTCTGGCTCTGCCAAACGAATAAAATACAAGCTCAGTGCAGCGCCTGTGAGCATTCTGTACAACTGATACAGAACGGAAATTTTAGTTCTGGAAATTCAGGCTTCACTACTAACCTCGTACCCGGTACCGGATTTTTTTGCCCGTTGTGCACAGAAGGAACCTATGCTATCGGCCCTAATGCGCTCTTTTATCATAACGGTTTCACTGGATCGGATCATACCAATCCGCCTTCCGGAAATTTTTTTATTGCTAATGGTGCCGGCTACCCAAATTATCAGGTATGGTGTCAGACAGTAAGCGTACAACCAAATACTAATTACACCTTTAGTATGTGGACGCGCGATGTTGCCAACAACCCGAATCCACACCCTCTTGCGCAACTGCAGGTTACCTTCAACGGTATTGCATCAGGGCCAATACATTTAGCACAGGGTGGGTGGTCAAATGTTCAATTTGTTTGGAACTCTGGCAATCTCAGCTCTGTACAGATTTGTGTGACAAACCTACAGGATCAGACAGGGGGAAACGACTTCGGATTGGATGATATTACTTTGACCGCTTGTCATGCCTATCATATTTCTCACCCCGCCAATGCAGGCACCGATAAATCAATTTGCAGCAATGAATCCACTATACTCGGTTCAATCTCTTATCCGGGCTATTCTTACCTGTGGAATAATCCCACCGGCCTTTCTTCCACGGTAGTATCAAATCCGTTGTTGCTGATTCAAAATAGCTCACAACAGATCAGTTCCCAAACCTACATTCTCACTTCCGATTCAGCGAATGTAGGCTGCATCAGTAAAGACACGGTAATAGTAAATGTAAAGCCGTTGCCTGTTTTTGATCTCGGTGAAAACCGACAGCTCTGTCCCGGCGAATCTGCCGTCCTTACTGCAGGCAGCGGATGGCAAAGCGTACAATGGCACAGTGATCCTTTCTCTTTTTCTTCACAGGAAGCACAAGTCTCTGTAAATGTTGAAGCAATGTACTATGCTACAGTTACGTTGAATGATTGCAGCGCAGAGGACAGTGTAAATGTGCAAATTACCGATCTGCCAGAAATTGATCTTGGGCCTGATGTTGCATTCTGTGAAGGCAATACATACACCCTTACTTCTGCTGTTAGCGGGCAGTGGTCCACTGGAAGCTCAGGAAACCAAGTAGAGGTTTCAGAGGGTGGCGAGTATTCCTTTCTGTTTACAAACAATGGTTGTTCGGTAGCCGATACCATTAGAGTAACCAGATACGATTATCCAGTGATAATTATAACCGGCGACCTATCAATGTGCGAAGGACAGGAAACTACACTCATCTCTACGGTTGCAGGTGAATGGAGCAATGGCACCAGCGGATATTCTACCACAGTGAATACAGATGGAAATTATTCAATCACTGCTGCCAATGGGCCGTGTGAATCAACCGCCGGTGCTGAAGTGAGTCTGCTGCTAATGCCATTCGCAGATACCGGAAGAGATACGCTGGTGTGTGATGATCAGCCCATTGTAATCAGCGCCTATGCGGCTCAAAACGGGCACTACTTGTGGTCCACGGGCGACACGCTGCCGGAGATAACCGTTCACAACCCCGGTATTTACTCAGTTATCGCATCGAATGAATGCGGAAATGTTACCTCGGAAGTTTGGATAGATATGGAAGCCTGCGGATGGAATATCTATATTCCCGATTGCATTACTCCAAACCATGACGGAATAAATGATGCATGGCAGGTAGAAGGATATAATTTCAGCGATCTTGAGGTGCGTGTTTATAATCGTCTCGGTGACATGATCTTTTTCAGCAATACTTCCGAAAAATCTTGGGTACCCAATGAAAAGGAGGGGGACGACTCTTATAGCTTTTTCGTTACCGGGGCTGATAATCGCGGAAAAAAATTTGAAAGAACGGGGCATATACTGGTCTTAAGATAAGAAATTTTTTGCAAAAATTTCAGTTATGAAAATCTATCCCGGAAAAATACAGGATCTGTCAGTAGCAGAGGAGGCCGATCGCATATACATGATCGGTGACGAAAAAAATACTATTTCTCTTCCTAAAAGAGATGTGGGTAAAAAATTAGAATTGGGAGATAGAGTTCGCGTGTTTACTTTTTACAATGAGTCGCGTGAGTTGGAAGCAACCACCAAACTACCCTCGATAGAAGTTGGAGGATTCGGAAGTTTTCGTATTAAAAACTCGAATGATCTCGGAGCTTTTATTGATATTGGTATCAAACGGGATATTCTGATTCCCCGCAAAGAACAACGCGAAGAACTTATAGAAGGAAGAATGGCACTGGTTACCCTGCAGGCTGATGAGAAAAACAGGCGGCTCTTTGCCTCTACACGGCTTTCATCTTTCGTTAAGAATACCGACATCCATTATCAGCGTGGACAGGAAGTAGATCTACTCATCGCCGACAAGATAGAAATCGGTCGCAGGGTGATCATCAATCGCCGGCATCTCGGTGCTCTTTTTCGCCAGGAAATGATGCGAAATTTGCACGAAGGCGAAACTGTGAAGGGTTACATCCGAAAAATAGAGGGGCACGACATCACTGTCAGTATGCAAAAAGAAGGCGAAGAACTCATACTCGATGCCGCTGATCGTCTGCTGGAATTTTTGAAAAATAACAACGGTTATATTCGCCTCACCGACGACAGCGATCCGGAGGAGATCAAGATACGCCTGAGAATGTCAAAGAAAACCTTTAAAAAAGCAGTGGGGCACCTCTATAAAAAACAGATCGTCGTACTTACTAAATTTGGGGTAAAGCTCGCTAACCGCGAACAAGAGATCGTGAAAGACGACCGCAAAAAGAAATGGTGAATGACCGTTTTGTCAGCCTCTTTCTTGTGAAAAAAATTATTTTTCAAAAATGCCGGTATAAAAAATTGGTCTATTCTTACTGCCGGGGCTGTATAACTCCCCAAGTGGATGGACTACCAAAGCATACTTGCCAAAACACTGATTGACTTTTTCATATTCAATCCTAAGTCGCCATTCATTTTTACGACGATCAGCTTTTGGTTTTTTTTCGCACTGGTACTGTTAGTTGATGCATTCATCTACCGGAAAAGAGCCACACGGCATTTGTTCTTGTTCATTGCCAGCCTTTTCTTTTATTACAAAACGACCGGGCTTTTTTTTATACTTCTGTTACTTACGGCAGTGTGGGATTTTTTTATAGGAAAAAAAATCGCGACTACTGTAAATCCATTAAAGAAAAAGATGTGGCTCACGTGCAGTGTGGTACTGAACCTCTCAATTCTCTGTTACTTCAAATATGCTTATTTTTTTACGGATTCTTACAACGCAATAACCGGCAGCAACAACCATGTATTCAACTGGCTGTCACATTGGAGCAACGGCTTCTTCGGCTCTCATTTTGAAGTGGGCAAGATCATTCTGCCGATCGGTATTTCATTTTTCACCTTTCAAAGTATCAGCTATACGATAGAGGTATTTCGGGGTACTCTCCAGCCTGTAAAGCGATTTACAGATTTTGCATTTTTCGTCACTTTCTTCCCACAACTAGTCGCAGGCCCTATCGTCAGGGCTACCGACTTTATTCCTCAGATTTACAAGAATTACGCTTTGAGCCGACATGAATTTGGATTGGCCATCTTCTGGATCATGAACGGGCTTACCAAAAAGATCATACTTTCTGACTTCATCGCTGTCAACCTGATAGACCGCGTATTTGAAAACCCGGATTCTTACACCGGCATCGAAAACCTTCTGGCCATTTATGGATACAGTCTGCAGGTGTATGCCGACTTCAGCGGCTATACAGATATTGCCATCGGTGTGGCTTTACTGATGGGGTTTCATCTTACAAAAAATTTCGACTCTCCCTACAAAGCTACCAACGTTTCAGACTTCTGGAGACGATGGCATATATCGCTGTCGCACTGGCTCCGCGATTATCTCTACATCCCGCTCGGCGGAAATAAGACCGGCTCATTGGCAACATACATTCTCGCAGGTCTGATACTCGGAATTGTGATCCTTTTATCAGGCTCATGGAAGGTATTGGTGATAGTGATTTTAGTAGTACTCGGTATAGTCATCGCCTGTCGCCTTGTGCGCTCCTTTTCGGTATGGATCACAACCAATTTGAACCTGATGATCACTATGTTGCTCGGTGGTTTATGGCACGGTGCCAGTTGGAATTTTATCATCTGGGGCGGACTGAATGGACTCGGTCTGATCTTTTACAAATTGTGGAAAAGGATTAGCCCGTGGGAAGTAAAAAATACTTGGTATAAAAGAGCCTGGACCATTTTTCTCACCTTTACCTTCATCACTTTCACAAGGGTGTGGTTTCGTGCGGGCAGCAGCAACTCCTGGAGCGGAATGAATGATGTACACGACGTAACAGCAGAGTTTCTTTCAGCTACAACAATGCTCCACCGGATTTTTTTCCATACAGATATAATGGTAGCACCGCAGGTAGTAATGGGGTACTTGAAAGTACTGCTGGTTATAGTCGCCGGACTTGTTATTCACTGGCTGCCGGCTTCGTTCAAAGAGTGTTACAGAAATCGTTTTGCTGCATTGCCATTATGGGCGATGGTTCTGGTTTGCTTTTTTGGAGTAGTAGTACTTTACCAAGCAACAACTACTGCTATCCCTTTTATCTATTTCCAGTTTTAATGATATAGCTGCAGGTGGCGGAGGAAATACCGGAAATTTCAGAATAAAATTCATTATCATTCTGTGATCATTAAACCTCATTATTTAGAACGGAATTGATTTTTTTATACTTTGCACTGGAAATTTTCTTTTTGATGAAAAGAAGAAACTGCTCTTTAATAAATTATTCCTTAACGAATTATGAAACAAATTCTATGTGTGCTTTTTCTTTCAATTCTATCATTTACCCTACCTGCCCAAACAACAGGAGTTTCAGTTAATACTGATGGTACTCCTCCTGATGCCAGTGCTATTTTTGATATCAATAGCAGCTCTCAGGGTCTCCTGATTCCCCGCATGACAACAGCGGAGATCGGTGCCATTATCTCCCCTGCTCCCGGACTACTGGTGTTCAATACTACAACATATTGCTTCAACGTTTACAAAACCACCGGATGGTATGAATGGTGCGGTGAGTGTATCGCACCAGCCCCTCCAGTTGCCGACAACAGCGGCCCTGTTTGCGAAGGAGGAACACTCAGCCTGACTGCCTCCACCGTTCCTGGAGCTACCTATTCTTGGACAGGCCCTGACGGTTTTGTCTCGTCTCTCCAGAATCCCTCAATCAGCAATGTTACGAGCACGGCGAGTGGTGCCTATCTGGTATCTTCACTATCAAACGGTTGTGCCAGCACTCCTTCTTCCACGCTGGTAACAATTAATCCTTTGCCTATCGCCCCAAGCTCAGGAACTCATGTCCCAAGCGAAAATCAGATCGTATGGAACTGGAATAATGTTGCGGGTGCAACGGCTTACTATTGGAATACGGTCAACAATTTCTCTTCCGCCACTAATATTGGGCAGAATACCTCTTACACTCAAACCGGACTGATATGCAACTCTTCATATACGCTTTATGTGTGGTGCACTACTGCCTGTGGTGATTCATCTCCATTAACCCTGTCACAAAGCACCAGCGCTTGTCCGGGAGCCTGCGGCGGACAGACTTCACTGACCGACTCGCGAGATTCACAGGTTTATCCCATTGTTTCAATTGGTATGCAGTGCTGGATGGCGGCAAATCTCAATTTCGGTACTACGCTTGGGATTTCTTCTACACAGTCGAACAACGGCACGGTAGAAAAATTCTGTTACGCCGATGTTGCCTCTAATTGCACAACCTACGGCGGCCTATATCAATGGGCTGAGTCCGTAGGCTATGCTTCTACCACTAACAATGTCCCCAGCGGTGTACAAGGAGTATGTCCGTCTGGTTGGCACGTTCCAAGTGATGCGGAATGGAAAATACTAGAAACGTCTATCGGTATGAGTCCTTCCGAAGTGAACGGTGGGGAATGGAGAGGATCGCTAGGAGGAGAACTGAAATCCACTTCGGGATTGTGGACGGCACCAAATGTCAATGCTACTAATTCTGTTGGTTTTAACGCTCTTCCCGGCGGGCAATGCACCGGTGGTAGTTGCGGGAGCTTGGGAACGATTGCCCGGTTTAACACCGCCACATCACAGCAAACCTATGGTTATGCAGACAGCAGCCAACGGATCGAGCGCCGGTTACAAAATGACAGCAACCAAATATACAGACCAACCGAAAATACCGGATGCTGCTCCTCAAACAGAGCTTTTAGTGTACGATGTGTAAAAAACTGATTTCTTTTCAGATCAAATTACTTAACCCAAACAATCTACACTCACACATTAAGGGCACCTCTAAAAATTATCCGTTGATATATTGTGTTGTAAGTCATAGGATATGCGAGGCTTTATTGAATGTAACGGTGATCTGTTTGCTGCCAGATGAAATTGGCCATAAAAACATTACCCCTCCGGGATTTTCTGACGATCATTTTTTACTTGAAAAGCTTACCGAGTTTGGCGATCCGCTTCAAAAGCTGAGCAAAAAGCAACAAACCGCGAAAAA
>JADLBA010000149.1 GCA_020848015.1 Crocinitomicaceae bacterium
GTGTCAAAATCCCGTTTTTTCTATTATGGGTTTTTCGTTGAATCGTTTGTCTCCGGCGGAGAATTCGTTTCGGGAAATTTTCATTTTTTATCTCCTGTTTTGGAAAAAGGAGATGTTTGAGCGGCTTGCAGAACTGCTGGTGGCAATTCGTCTATCGTTGAGCCAAGCCGGTGGCTGTCCGCATCGTTCAAAACGTTTGTAAATATCAGAAAATCCTTCCACCCGTTCACAAGCCATCTTAACGATGGTAGCAGCCGAACCAGCGTCGGCGAATTGAATTTTTGTAGTACGCATAAATTAAATGATTTTAGTTTATGCGTATGTTTACGAGAGATAGAGAGCTACTGGAGGTTTAGTGCAACAGAAAACAGGATTTTACGTATGGTGTGCAAAGAGCATCCACAAGATCGTTGAGACGATGCACTCCTTCATTGATTTCAGTGAAGAAAACTCAAGCAATCCAAAATGGAATTCATCCAAAGTATTTCATTTATATTTAAAGGGTCATTATGATTCTCCACAGTATTTTATTACCAATAAACTACCACTTTCCCTGATCCTCCATTTCCTCCAGCTTGTCTGTTATACGAGCCACCGCCGCCACCCGCTCCTGAATTGGCGGCTGCGGGCTTACCCGCCGTGCCACTAGAGGCACCGTTTCCACCTCCTATTCCCCCTCCGCCCCCTCCACCACAAGAGGCACCGCCTCGTCCCCCACCATTGGCACCAATCTGACCGGGATATTGACTGCATTGACCACCATTTCCTCCAGAGCCTAAACTCGTGTTGATAGAACCGCCCGAGCCCCAGCCACCATCGCCTGCCATTCCAGGGCCGGTACAACTGCCGCAAGAGCCGCCACCACCACCGGTTGAGACCATATTAATGCCCGGACCAATAAAACTGCTGTTATCGCCTGCCAAACCCGGGTTATCACCCCCGGCAGCCCCACCGCTTCCGCCATTGCCAATGGTTATTGTATAAGAGTCGCCCCCATTCACTATTTGGATTCCTTCGGTGTAGCCGCCACCACCACCTCCCCCAGAATGAATATAGGATGATGAAGTTCCATAGCTCCCACTGCCACCACCGCCACCGGCTCCCCAAACCTGGACTTTGATAAGAGTGACATCAACTGGAACAACAAAAGTTCCGCTCGAATTAAACACAAAATAGTTGATCCATGGAATACCACCATCGCCTCCTGCTGCCACTGCAGCATCTACGTATTCTTTGTTTACTGCATCGGTTGGGTTGATCGGGGCATCCATCAGCCCGGTAATTGCACTAGATCCCGATCCTCCGGTTAATTGCAGTGACTGATCAATTTCTACCTGTGCTGCCATTCGGATAGAAGGAAAGGAAAGTACGAAAGAAATTACGCAAAGTCTAAAATTCATCATAGTAATATGGTTTTAGTTATGGTTATATTTTGACTGGTTTTTCCAGCTAATACAAACCTACAAAGGCTCATAAAAAGACAAATCATGGGCTGGGTACAATTTTTCAAACATTTCTCCCAGTCAGATTATTCTATTTCTACCCATATAGTCCAATACAAATCCATAAGACTTTGTGTCATAGTGGTATTGGATGAAAATATCAAACTATTATATAAAAATTGAAAAAGGATCACCTATGGAAAAAAAATGCAGATGTGGATCATCTGCATTTCTGGATACCGAAAAAGTTCCTGTTTATTCGGTTGGAGTTTCATCCGGTGACGGGCTTGGATTATCCGATGAGTTTTCACCTTCAAAATCTTCAGTTTCTTCGTGATGATTACTGAGATGTCTCTCTTCTTCTTGTTGCTCTTCATCTTCTCTCATTACAGAGCATACTGCAGCAATTTCATCATTTCCTCTGAGGTTGATAAGTCGCACTCCCTGAGTGGCGCGCCCCATCACCCGCAAATCTTCTACTTTGAGCCGAATAGTGATTCCCGATTTATTAATGATCATAAAATCGTGATCGTGATCAACAGAAAGAATAGCAATCAGGCTGCCTGTTTTCTCTGTGATGTTAATTGTTTTCACTCCCTTGCCACCTCGGTTTGTAATGCGGTAGTCTTCTATATCTGAACGCTTTCCATAACCTTTTTCAGATACTACAAGGATGTCTTTATCCGCCCCGTCTATGCACACCATACCTATTACTTCGTCTTTTTCACTGCCCAGTGTAACTCCTTTTACACCCTGCGCTGTCCTGCCAACCGGACGAACAGTACTTTCAGGGAAACGAATCGCTTTGCCTTCCTTCATAGCCATAACGATATCGCAGCTGCCGTTAGTGAGTTTCGCTTCGAGGAGTTCGTCTCCGTCCACGATCGTAATAGCATTGATACCATTGGATCGCGGACGGCTATAGGCTTCCAACTTTGTTTTCTTGATAAGTCCTTTTTTGGTGCAGAGAATAACGTTGTTCTTATTAACGTATTCTTCGTTCATCAGATCGCTGGTAACAATGTAGGCCAGCACTTTATCGTCCTGTTCGATATTTATCAGGTTCTGAATAGCTCTTCCCTTCGTAGTTTTCGCTCCTTCCGGAATTTCAAATACGCGCATCCAGAAGCATCTTCCCTTTTTGGTGAATATCAGTAACCAATCGTGATTGCTGGCGGTAAAAATCTGCTCTACAAAATCTTCCTGACGGGCTGAAGTTCCTTTGGATCCGACACCTCCCCTTGCCTGTGTGCGGTACTCGGTGAGGTTGGTTCGTTTGATATAACCGGCGTGCGTAATAGTGATTACGACATTGTCGTCGGGGATCATATCTTCAATACTTAGATCAGCCGAAGAGAATTCGATTGTCGAGCGGCGGGCATCGCCGAATTTCTCTTTCAGGGTAGCAACCTCGCCAGCAATAATATTCATTCTCAATTCTTCACTGGCGAGAATAGCGCGGAGTTTTCCAATCAACTCCATCAACTCGGCATACTCTTCTTTGATTTTATCTCTTTCCAAGCCAGTCAATCTCTGCAGTCGCATATCGAGAATAGCCCTTGCCTGAATATCAGAAAGGCTGAAGGTAGAGATCAGTCCTTCGCGAGCAATTTCAGGAGTAGATGAACTACGTATCAATGCTATAACCTCATCGAGATGATCTAACGCTATAAGTAATCCTTCTAGGATATGTGCCCTTTCTTCGGCTTTTCTTAACTCATAACGAGTACGCCTTGTTACTACTTCAAGGCGGTGGTTAACGTAGTGCCGGATCATATCTTTGAGGTTCAAGACCTCGGGGCGACCGGCGACAAGAGCGATATTGTTTACTGAGAATGAGGTTTGTAGCGAAGTATATTTAAATAAATTATTTAATACAACATTTGGAATTGCGTCTTTCTTAAGTTCATATACGACTCTGACACCATTTCTGTCTGATTCGTCGCGAATCTCTGAAATGCCCTCAATCTTCCCTTCCTGCACAAGATCCCATGTTCTTTTCACCATATCAGCTTTGTTTACCTGATAGGGTACCTGATCAACGATGATACACTCGCGTTTGTCCACCTCTTCAATCCTGGCCTTGGCGCGGATCACTACCCGACCTCTGCCGGTTTCAAAAGCAGCCCTCACTCCTTCAATACCATGAATAGTACCACCGGTAGGGAAATCAGGGGCTTTGATGTGCTTCATCAGTTCATCGGTGGTAATGTCGCGGTTGGCGATATATGCGGTGATTCCATCGCAGACCTCCGAAAGGTTGTGTGGTGGCATATTGGTCGCCATACCCACAGCAATACCGCTGACTCCATTGATCAGCAGGTTGGGGACTTTAGCCGGAAGCACCTTAGGCTCTTCCAGCGAGTCATCAAAATTGGGTTGAAAATCTACTGTTTCTTTGTCGAGGTCTTCGAGTAACTCTTCTGCGAGTTTGCGGAACCGGGCTTCTGTATATCGCATAGCCGCAGGGTTGTCGCCGTCCATGCTTCCGAAATTTCCCTGGCCATCCACTAATGGGTATCGGAGCGACCATTCCTGCGCCATACGCACCATGGTATCATACACCGATGCGTCTCCGTGCGGGTGAAATTTACCGAGTACTTCTCCGACAATACGCGCTGACTTTTTGTGTGGACGGTTGGACAATACCCCCAGTTCGAGCATTCCGAAAAGTACCCTTCTGTGCACAGGTTTGAGGCCATCCCGCACATCGGGGAGAGCACGACTTACAATAACCGACATCGAATAATCAATGTAGGCTGATTTCATTTCATCACCAATATTTATTGGCAGGATTTTCTCGCCTTCTGACATATCTTGCAGATTTGAACTTTTCGCATGATTCTTGAATTTCACGCGGCCCGCGAAGGTAGTGCATGAATATAAAAATGGGCCATTTTACCGGCTTCATTTTTTATTCACATTCCACACAGGTTGATGTGAATAATTATAATGTTCGCAAAAACGGCTCTTTTGTGGAACGAATACATTTGGTTTGATAAGAAATTTTCACCTATTTGCACCATTAATCTGATTAAGAAGGAGTTTTATATGAGTATGGAAGCTAAATTCTCTCCCCAGGTAAAGGATGTTATTGCCTATAGTCGCGAAGAGGCGTTGCGCCTTGGACACAGTTATATTGGCGTGGAGCATCTGTTGCTGGGACTGATCCGCGAGAGCGAGTGCCTCGCTGTAAAAATACTGAATAATCTGGGGGTTGATCTCGGAAGACTGCGCAAAGTGGTGGAGAGTTCCATCAAGTCATCTGCTGTCACTACCACCTCAAAGCAGACAGCCGCAGGAGTAATACCATTGGTTAAACAGACGGAGCGCATTCTAAAGATAACTTACCTCGAAGCAAAAACTTTCAAGGCAACCTTGGCGGGGACCGAGCACTTGTTGCTTTCGATCCTGAAAGATCCGGATAATGTCGCAACAAGAGCATTAATCAGTTTTAATGCCGACTATGATGCGGTTCGTGAGGAGTTGGAGAGTCTGATGGGAACGATCAGCGACAAAGAACTGCCAAAGTCAGAACTCCCTGGCTCAGCAGATGAAGACGATGATGAAAGAAGTTTTACGAGTGGTGGAGGCACATCTAAAAAACCCGGAGAGAGCAAGAGTAAGACTCCTGTGCTCGATAATTTCGGACGCGACCTGACAAAACTTGCCGAGGAAGGTAAACTGGATCCCATTGTAGGCAGGGAAAAAGAGATCGAACGAGTCAGCCAGATACTTTCGAGAAGAAAGAAAAACAATCCTATTCTGATCGGCGAGCCTGGTGTCGGAAAATCAGCGATTGCTGAAGGGCTTGCCTTGAGGATTATTCAGAAAAAAGTTTCCCGTGTTCTCTTTGGAAAGCGCATTGTGACCTTAGATATTGCTTCGTTGGTAGCCGGTACCAAGTACCGCGGACAGTTTGAAGAGCGCATGAAAGCGGTGA
>JADLBA010000150.1 GCA_020848015.1 Crocinitomicaceae bacterium
AGAACCACATCGTCTTCATAATAACGGACAATGATAAATATTGTGGTAAATATTATTACCACCATCATCGCGAGGCCAACCAGTATTTTTTTTAAGATACGCAATTCACTTTTTTCTACTGCGGTGAAGGTAAAACTGCCATTACCATCAAAAATTACAGTGAGCCGATAAAATCTGACATTGTACTGTTACTTTATCAAAAAAGAGGTCGCTTTCCGGTTTATCCGGCTTCACCGGAACGATTACGACGGGTTACTGGAAATAAATTTCTGTTTTCTTTTTGAACCTTTTTGGCAATTACCTGGTTTTATAGTACGTTAGAATACGTACCTTTTCACCCTCAATCAACCATAGAATGGACAAGAGAACATTTTTAAAAACTACCGGAATACTTGGAGCCGGGTTAATACTTTCGCCGGCGATGGCATGTTCTACGAAAATGGCGATGACTAATGTAGGGAATGATTTTCAGTTACCGATGCTGGAATATTCGTATTCAGCACTCGAACCCGCCATTGATGCAATGACGATGGAGATTCATCATGGAAAGCATCACCAGGCATACGTAACCAACCTGAATAAGGCATTGGCGAACAACAGTGCCTATCAGGCAATGACGATCGAACAAATATGTATCAATGTGAAGCCGGAGGATACTGCTATAAAGAACAACGGAGGTGGTCACTATAATCATTCAAAGTTTTGGAACTGGATAAAACCTGGCGGGCAAACGGCACCTTCCGGGGCACTTGCAGATGCTCTCAATTCTGCCTTCGGCGACAAAGCGGGATTTGAAAAAGAGTTTTCGGAAGCGGCCAAATCACGCTTTGGAAGTGGATGGGCATGGCTTTGCGTGGATAAAAACCGGAGGCTGATGATTTCTTCTACTCCGAATCAGGATAACCCTTTGATGAAAAACGTCGCTGAAAAAACAGGTACTCCAATTCTCGGTATTGATGTGTGGGAACATGCTTATTATCTTCACTATCAGAACCGTCGCCCCGATTATATTACAGCTTTCTTAGGCATTATTAACTGGGACAGTGTAGCTGCTGATTATGCTGCAGCGCTGATGTGAGCGGTTATTTCTTTTTCCACCGGAAAGTTTCGAGCTTGGTGAGGTAGCGCTTAGACAATAGTTGCTTAAACTGATCTTCCGTTGGGTCGGCTAAGTAGTATTCAACCCTGCCATTTTCGTCTTTTATTTCACCTACCCGCAGAAGTTCGCTGATTTTCTTTCTTTTTTTCTGATCCCCCATATCGAATCCATAAATTGTAAAAGAATTTCTGCCGCAAAGTTTGATAATGCTCAGGTGCCAATAAAGGCTGTCCTTGTTGTTCAGAATATAGTATTTCCCTGATCTCCGGAGGAAAGTATCCTCATCAAGACGATCGTCGGGATTATTGCCAAAAGTGTTGACGGTGATCTGTAAAGTGTCTTTGTTGTGTTTGCTGACAAAGGTGCCTTGTAATTGCGGGGGAAAGTAATATTCATTTTCTACGCCGCGAGGTTGAGGTACGGTAAATGCGAGATCACGGCAGGAGGCAAACAGCAATGATATGAGCAGAAGGATCAGAAAGTTTTTCATGGTGGTTCTTTTTATAATGAGAAACCAGTTTTAAAATTTATTCTTAAGATTTTTGCTATGTCTTTTGTATTTATCTGAAAACCGCATTCCATGCAAAACGTTTCATCAGAATGCGGACAAGGGAAAAACAAAAAACAGACCCCGTTATTATGACTGTAAAAAAAATACCGGCTACTTCGAGTCCGTTAATTATTACCGGATAATAGTCAACAATTGCTCCCTCCATAGTAACAAGTCCAAATTTTAGTTGTAACCAACAGGCAAGCACTCCAAGAGTTACCCCTGCAATAGCTCCAAAAGCATTGATAAAAATTCCTTCATAAATAAAAATTCTCTCGATCATTTTTTTTCCTGCACCCATACTTCCGAGAATATAAATGTCTTTTTTCTTTTCAATGATCATGATTGTGAGAGAAGCAACAATATTGAAGCAGGCAATGATCAGGATAAAAAAAAGAATGAGGAATGTGAACCATTTTTCCGACTGATTGACTTTATATACCAATGCGTTCTTTTCATTGCGCGTCTGAACTTTAAGGCTACCGGGTAGTATTTTTTCCAGCTCTGATTTTATTGAAACGGGATCAATGGAAGGATCGGTTCGTATTTCGACGGCTGAGATGTCATTTTCCATTTCATAAATATTTCGTGCGAAATCCAATGGAACAAAGACATACTTTCTGTCTAATTCGGCACTGGCGGAAAATATTCCACTAACCATGATACTCTTTTTATTAAAAGCATTTTCGCGGTAGCGAGAGAGTTTTCTTCCTCTCACCGGGGCATTTACATTCAGTACAGTAGGAGAATTAGGAGAAAGCGGCATCATCAGCTCACCTCTTACTCCCAAACCTACCACAGCATACGGAATACTATCCTGTTTCAGCAGGAAGCGCCCGAGGTAGATCATGCTGTCTAACGGCAGTAGTGAGGTGTAGTTTTCTTCTACTCCTTTGAGAGTTGCTACCGTATTGTGATCTACACAATTGAGCCAGGCTTCTTCTTCTATTATTCTGCTATAGGCGGCAATACCAGGCAGACTCATCATCTCTTCATTTGTCACCAGAGAATCAGGAAAATTTTTTCCTTCTTTTGGGAGAATGGTCAGTGGAGCATCAAAATTTGCAAAGAGGTTTTGAACGAGTCCTTCTATACCACCGAATGCACTCATGACAATGACCATCGCCGCAGTAACAAAAGCTACTACGACCATTGAGATCATGGAGATAATATTAATGATATTTCGCGATTTTTTTGCGAATAGATAACGCCGTGCTATGTAGAATTCGAGTTTCAATGACAGTTGATACTGGCGGGAAAGCAGACTGTTATTTCCATGCGAGCACAATCAGTCCCGTTCCTGATGAATGTGCGGTTCGGCTATCAATAAAATTAAGAATCAACGAAATGGGCATTACCAGGAGGTAATAGAATGGGAGAACAATAAAAAATATCTGTGAGATATTGAGCATCTTCATTGGGTATTTCATCGAAAGCCGCCATGAAATCCGGCCTGGTACACCATAGCTAAAGTGAACTTTTACCTTGTTAAATCCAGCTTGGCGAATCTTATCTTTGATTTCCTGTATTCCGTATCCGTCGCGGACATGCTCTTCAATGAAACTGGTTTCTCCCTCTTCTGTTACATCGCTCCCCCCTTGGTCGCTGGGGGTCGAGATCAACAACACTCCTCCTGATTTAAGACTCGCCTGGTAATTGCGCAATACCTCTACATCGTCTTCTATGTGCTCCATCACATCCACACACAATATCAGATCAAAGCAGTTTTCCTTTCTGAATTTAGTGATATCTTCCACACGGAATACTACATTCTGTCTTCCAATAGCCTGAAAAAACTCATTGCACTCCCCTACCTGATCAGCTTTAACATCTACACCAAGGATGCAGTATTTATCAGAAAACTTGCTCATAAAATAGGAGTACTGTCCGAAACCGGAACCGGCATCTAGAATATGTGCTTGGCGAGGAGCAGTTTGCTTCCACTTGCGCAATTCGCGTTTGATATGATAGGTTCTCAGCAGCAAAAGATCCAACAGATGGTAGAAGAGAATCCGCAAGTAAGGTGATCGGTTGAATACCTTCCCTAACGACTTCTTGATCGGATCATAGTACATAGATGTTGCAGGGTTTTATTTTTTCTTCAGCAGCCGGTTAATTTCTTCAAAATAATCGAGCGAATCATCCAGATAAAAATGAAGCTCTGGAATTTTCCTTATCTGTTTTGCAATAGAGTCTCCGAGGAGTTTCCTGATATGTGCTGCCTGTTCTTTGACTTGGGTGATTGAATATTCTTTTTTTTCTGGCAGAAAAAAACTGAGATACACTTTTGCCACTCCCATATCCGGAGATATGCGGACATTCGTTACAGTGATCATTACATCGCCAAACATGGTTTTCATATTTTGCTGAAATATAACGGACAGTTCTCGTTTTAACAGTGCGCATATTTTTTCCAGTCTTACAGTTGCCATAGCTGCAAAAATAATCTTTTATCTCATTATCATCCGTACGGTATGTCTGCTTCGCTGCTCCAGCAGTATTTCCTTGTTTTCGGTCAGCATTTGTAGTGTCTTACTGTCGTAATGCCGGATGGTCATCAGTGTCAGCTCATTGTTATACCTTATATTATAGCGGTCTCCGAGTTGTTCAAAAAGGCATTTGCGCTTGTATTCATCTTCATCGAGACAGATAGAAAAGCTGATTGCTGAATTTTCCATCAGATGAATTCTGATGCCTAACCGGGAAAGGACCTCGAATATTTCTTTCAGATTATCTTCTGCAACAAAACTAAAATCCTTAGGAGTAAGAGAGATCAGCAGTTGATCTTTTTTGAAAATATAACTGGGGACGAGGGTATCATTGTCCATATTCTCCTGGATCACAGACCCCTCTGCCGCCGGATCAACAAACGATTTGATATATAGAGGTATCCGCTTATTTTGTAGAGGTTTGATTGTTTTGGGGTGAATAACGCCTGCTCCGTAATATGCTAATTCGATGGCCTCGTGATACGAAATTCGATCCAGCTTTACGGTGTCCTTAAACCACTTAGGGTCTGCATTCAGCATTCCCGGCACATCCTTCCAGATGGTTGTGCTTTCTGCATTCAGCAGGTAGGCAATGATAGAAGCCGTGAAGTCGGATCCCTCCCGTCCGAGCGAAGTCATTTCACCTGAAGGGCCACATCCGATAAACCCCTGAACCACGACCATGTTGTCTCCTACAAGTAACGCCCTTATTGCATTGGCAGCGATGTCACTTTTCTCCCAGATAACCCTTGCATCGCGGTAGCGATTATCTGTATGAATGATCTGACGTGCATCAACGAAAAAAGTGGGGAGGCCCTGCTGTTGCAGATAGCTTTGTATTATCGCGGAGGAAAGCAGTTCGCCGTATCCAATTATTCTATCGTACTCCCTGTCATAGTTGTCAGAACACGGCTGCACTATGATATTTTGAAGTTCGTCAAAAAATATATTGGCTTTTTTTGTCGGCTCCTGGTTGTCGCCGAAAAGATCGCGGATGATGTCCTCGTGAAATTTTCTTATTATGGATAGCTCTTCTGCCGCATCTTTTTTGTGAAACCTCGCTTTGTGTACTTCTTCGAGTGCGTTTGTTGTTTTGCCCATTGCAGAAACTACCACAACTAATTTTTCTCCACGGAGTCTCCGCAGTATAGATGCTACATTTCTCACGGCGGGGGCATCGCGAACCGATGCTCCACCAAATTTAAAGACTTTAACCGGCGAGACAGACATATCGTTATTTTCAATAAATTAAAATGCGCGTGAAGGTAATCAGATACTGAAACAGAGTGGAAGAAATGTGAGCGCCATATATACCTTTCCTGCCCTAAGGGTGAGATAAGATTAACCAGAAGGAGCAAACTCCATACAGGTGTGTGGTGAAATTTTTTTGAAGATTGCGATCAACAGACAAGTCTGCGGTGAGCGATCACCGGAATGAAGAAAGTCAAACGGTCTCTGAACCATGAAAGTTACACGTTCTTCACCACTCGATTCACCTTTTATGAGACCCGTTAGCAAGGTGGCGGGAGTGCCTTTCTTCGTCGCTGAAAACCATCGCAGCGGGTTACTCGATTCATCATATTTCTCACAAATAAGAGTCTTCTCTTGAGATGGTCTTGCAAAATGTGAATACAGATATGAACTCTGTAGCTTTGACCGGTAAGAAATAAAAAAAACCGCAACGATTATTGTTGCGGCTCTATATAATGCCTTGTTATTGTTGTGTGCAATAGGTCAGTACTCATCCTCATTGAAGAAGAAATCTTCTTTTGTAGGATAATCTGGCCAGATATCTTCAATGCTTTCAAATACCTCTTCATCGTCTTCTATCTGTTGCAGATTTTCTACCACTTCAAGCGGAGCGCCGGCTCTCATTGCAAAATCTATTAACTCATCCTTGGTAGCGGGCCATGGGGCATCTTCCAGATATGAGGCAAGTTCGAGTGTCCAGTACATATTTGTTAAAAATTAAATAGGTTGACTTTTCCAAATCGCGAAAATAATATTTTTCTACTTTCGTCCGACAAGCCAATAAAAATTACAAAAAGGCACAAAAAGCCCGTCAAATGTGGGGAATTGACTTTTCCAAGAAAAAAATATTAGTAGGGTCTTTGAAAAAACCTTTTTCAGCCCCGCGGTTTCCAAGGAATTTCTTTTGAACCGAGTTCAAGGGATAGTGTCCGGCTGAGCACAAAAAGGAAGTCTGACAGTCTGTTGAGATAAATCATCAACACCGGCTCCAGTTGCTCCACCTCATTGAGTGCCGATACAGCCCTCTCAGCCCTCCTGCATACACACCGCGCAATATGGCAATGCGAAACAACAGGATGCCCGCCGGGTAAAATGAAATTCTTCATTGTGGGCAGGTTTTTCTCCATATTATCAATGGCCATTTCGAGCGATTTCACATCGTCTTGTGCTAGTACCGGCAGCTTCATTTTACCAGAGTGGCCGGGAGCAAGGGCTAAGTGACTGCCGAGTGTAAAAAGATTTTCCTGTATTACGAGCAATACACTTTGATAGTCAGGGGACTCACAAAGATCGCGCAATAAGCCGATGTAGGAATTCAATTCGTCCACATTTCCGTACGACTCGATGCGGAGGTGATGCTTGGGCACCCTTGTCCCTCCGAGTAATCCGGTGGTACCCTTGTCTCCGGTTTTTGTATAAATTTTCATCCCCTTCAGTGATGGTATTATTTCTTTCCAGCAGTTTTTCCTGCCAGTGGTGAAGCGACCAAAAGTATTGAAAGATTCTGGAGTACTGTTGGCTCAAATGCACTCCCAGACTTAATTTTGTTGTTCAATGAAAGAAAAAGCAAAGAGCACGAACGAAGTTTTGAAACAGGAACGGTATGACCGTGCATACCTGAAAATGGCGCAGGAGTGGGCAAAACTCTCCCACTGTACCCGCAAAAAGGTGGGAGCGCTGCTTGTGCGCGATGGAATGATCATCAGCGACGGATTCAATGGTACTCCCAGTGGTTTCCCGAACCATTGTGAAGATAGTATAGGGGAAACTTTTTGGTATGTGTTACATGCGGAGGCCAATGCTATCATGAAAGTGGCCCGCTCTACCAATGCTGCAAAAGGATCTACTCTTTACATTACTCTTTCTCCCTGCAAGGAGTGTTGTAAACTTGTATTGCAGGCGGGGATTCACCGGCTTGTCTATAGCAATGAGTACCGCGATACCGGAGGGCTTGAATTTCTCAGAGGAGCGGGACTTGAGGTTATCCGGATTTCCAAACCGTGATATAGAGTGTCATGGTTGAATTTTCGCAATACATTTCCTCATAATTTTAACAAAAAAGACAGGTGGCAGAAATAGCCGCCTCATATTTGCAGTGCCTGACGGTGAAGCCCATGAATAACGAACGTCTCGATAAGTATCAATCTGCTCCAGAAGAGCCTAATACGGTAAGCCGTGTAAAAGGCCCGTCTCCTTTTCAGCCCCTTTTCTTTGCGGCTACTCTGATCGTGGGGTTGCTGATAGGCACCTTCCTCGCCGACAGGAATATACTGCAGATCAAGACCGGTGTAGAGGGAAACCCCAACAAACTGGTAAGCCTGATTGATTTTATAGAAGATAACTATGTTGACACTGTAGGAAAAAGAAAACTGATAGACGATGCGATAGAGTCAATACTGCGAAACCTCGATCCACACAGCTATTATATAAGCCCTGAAGAATTTGCCTCAGCAACAGAGCAATTGGAGGGAGGATTTGATGGGATAGGCATCGAGTTTTTAATCCTCCGCGACACTCTGATGGTAGTAAAAACAGTAGCGGGAGGGCCTTCGGAATTAGCCGGTCTGAAAGCGGGAGACAGAATTGTTAAGGTGAATGGCGAGGATATTTCGGGAAAGGAATTATCTGGTGATAAAGCTCAAAAGTTGCTGAAAGGGAAAAAAGGTTCTGATGTGCAGGTAACTGTAGTGCGAAAAGGAGAGGACGAGCCTCTTGCTTTTACCGTAACCCGCGGGGTGATTCCTATTGAAAGCGTACCGGCGGCATTCATGGTGGCGGACAGTATTGGTTATGTAAAGGTGGAAAGATTTGCGAAGACTACTTATCATGAATTTTTTGATGCGACGGAAGGTCTCAGAAAAAAAGGATGCAACAAATTAATTCTCGATCTGCGGGGTAACGGTGGAGGTCTGATGGATGAAGCTACAAAAATGGTAGAAGAATTTCTGACGGAGGGAAAGATCATCGTTTATACCGAAGGGGCACATTCGGGAAAAGAAGTGACACGCTCATCCAAAAAGGGAAGTTTCAGGGATATGGAAGTTGTTGTGCTGATAGACCAGGGATCGGCTTCTGCGAGTGAGATCGTTGCCGGGGCATTGCAGGACTGGGACAGGTCTGTTACTGTTGGTCGCCGCAGTTTTGGAAAAGGACTTGTACAGCGTGAATTTGATCTTCCCGATAATAGCGCTCTTAGGCTTACTGTAGCCCGTTATTATACTCCTACCGGACGATGTATTCAGAAACCGTATGGAGACAGTATTGATTATTCAGATGATTTTCACCAGCGTCTTATCAAAGGCGAACTGACCAGCGCTGATAGTATTTCAGGTATTGATTCATTGAAAAAAGTGACCCCAGGCGGGCGGATTGTGTATGGCGGCGGCGGCATCACTCCCGATGTATTCGTCCCGATTGACTCGGTTTATCTCTCCAGCGTATTAGGAGAAATTGCATTCTCCGGTGCAATCAGAAACTATTGTTTTAATTATGTAGATCAGCACAGAAAGGAGCTTGCAAGATTCAATAAACCCGAAGAATTTATTGAGAGGTTTACAGTTTCTGAATCTATGATTGCCGATATGATTAAAGAATTGGGAGGCAAAAAAACTGATTTGAAACAGAAAGCGATCAGCATGATCTCAGGTGAATTGAAAAATCGTATCAAAGCACAGATTGCGAGGAATCTTTTTGATGAGAATTCAATGTACCGTGTATTGCTGAAAAACGATCAGGATTTCAAAAAAGCACTTTCCGTAGCTAGAAACTATGAGAGGTTTGCGCTTCTTCCTGTTATAAAGAAATGATGTAAAGGGTGAGTGCTGCGAAAAACAATCAAGAGAATAATAATGCCGCAAAAAGGACACTGAGCAAGGAGGAAAGGCTGACCAGAAAAAAGATCATCGAAGATCTTTACGAAAACGGCGCTTCAATCCGTATCACTTCCCTGATTCTTGTGTATAAAGTGTGTCTGCTTCCGGTAGATTTTCCGGCACAGGTAATGTTTTCAGCCAGCAAGAGGATATTTAAAAAAGCACACGACCGCAATCGCGTCAAGCGCCTGATGAGAGAGGCATACAGAAAACAAAAGCACATTGTTTATACTTCGCTGAAGAAACATCAAAAACAGGCGGCACTTACTTTTATTTTTACTGGATGCCAGTTGCCCGACCAGGCATATATGCACGGCAAAATTTTTGAACTGATGAAGCGATTTCAAAAGGAAATGAATCAACCCAAACGTTTTTCTGACAATGGAAAGAATCAATAAAATAATATCACGCCCAAAAAGATGGCTGGGCTATGGCATCATAGCAGTTGTTGTTTTAACTTCTGCAAAAATCACCGATGACTTTTTCGAGGTGTCCAAGAATATGGAAATATTCACTTCCATGTACAAAGAGTTGAATATGTACTATGTAGATGAAACTAAACCGGGACAGTTGATGAAAACAGGTATTGATGCAATGCTTAAATCGCTCGATCCTTACACCGTCTATTACCCTGAGTCGAAGATAGAAGATGCGATGTTTATGCAAACCGGACAGTATGGGGGGATCGGCGCTCTGGTGAACACGGTGAACAAGAGAGTAACCATTACAGAACCCTATCAGGGGTTTGCCGCGGCCAAGTCAGGACTAAGAGCCGGCGATGTACTGTTGAAGATCAATGGCAAGTCGGTAGAAGGCAAAACTCAGGAAGAGGTAACCGATCAACTCACCGGTCAACCCGGAACCACCGTTTCTTTATTAATAGAAAGAAAGGGAAACCCGCAGCCGCTCAACATTACGATCGAAAGAGAAGAGATCAAGATTCCGGATGTTCCTTATTACCGGATACTCGATGACGGGAAAACCGGTTTTATAAAGTTAACCGGCTTTACTCAAAGGGCAAGCACTGATGTTCAGAGTGCATTCAATACACTGAAAAAACAAAACATGGAGCGCTGCATTCTAGATTTGAGAGGCAATGGCGGCGGTCTATTGAGAGAGGCGATCAACATTGTAAATTTTTTCGTTCCAAAAGGAACTGAAATTGTCCGCACTAAAGGGAAGCTGGAAGAATGGAACAAAACTTACACAGCATTGAACGATCCTATTGATACAAAAATTCCACTCGTTGTATTGATTGACGGTGAATCAGCATCAGCATCGGAAATCGTCAGCGGAAGTCTTCAGGATCTCGATCGTGCGGTGGTGGTTGGTGAGGAGTCTTATGGAAAATGTCTCGTCCAGCAAACCAAAGACCTTGCATACAATACAAAAATGAAACTGACAGTGGCAAAGTACTACACACCAAGCGGGCGTTGCATCCAACGACTCGATTACGCACATCGAAATACGGAGTCGGGAAAAGTAGATGCAGTAGCAGATTCGGCGATCAAGGAATTCAAAACGAAGAATGGCCGCCCGGTTTTTGATGGTCGTGGAATCAGGCCTGATGTTGAAGTAAAACTCGATGAAACGAGTAACGTGCTCGTGGGTCTCGTTTCCAACTGGATATTATTTGATTACGCCACTGACTACAGAAATAATCACGAGCATATTGATTCAGCGGATGTTTTTCATCTTTCTGATAAAGAATACGCCGATTTTGTTGCCTATGCAAAGGGAGAAGATTTTCATTATGAAACGGATACCGAAAAACTTTTTGAAAAATTGAAGGAGGCAGCAAAGGAGGAAAAGTGTTTTGATGGAAATGAAAAACAGTTTGACGACCTGTTTGCACGTATTGAACCACACAAAGAATCTGATCTGAAAAAATTCCGCAAGGAGATTTCTGACTTTCTGGAAAATGAAATTGTATCGCGTTATTATTATCAGGATGGACGAATCAAAAATGCCCTTCCAGGCGACCAGGATGTGCAGAAGGCGCTCGAAGTATTGAATGCTGATTATTCAACCTACCTTCAGGGAAATGGTGGTGCGAAAAAATAACAGTGCAACAGGAAGAAATTTAACGCAATTTTTTTATTACTGATAACCTCAGTAACCAGAAACAGATCAAAAATATCACCTGAGTGCTCTCCTTCTCCGACAGAGAAAAATGGCTTCAAAGGCTTCAATGGGCAGGATTATTCCTAATGATGACTGGCTTGGCATTTTCTCATTTTATGATGTCGGTTTCCGTGTTGTTGCTATCGGCTGTTTTTATTTTTTTCCTTTTGCACGATCGCTTGTCAGGGGGCAACCCGAAAGAACGTTTTCTCCGATTTACCCGATCGCGTCTATCACTGCTCTTTATTTCGCTTTTCATTGCTTTCTGTATTGGTATGATGTGGTCATCAGATTGGAGCTATGGCCTAAAAGACCTCAAGGTAAAACTTCCTTTTCTTGTTCTCCCGATCGTAATCAGCGGCCTGCAGCCTGTTAGTGAAAAAGCGATCCGGCAATTACTGATTTTCTTTATCGCATCATTGGTACTTGCAGTCTCAATTTGTATTTCAGTTTATTTTGGGTTGTATCAACAGTTCGCAGTAATGATGGGCTGGAAAATACCGGTTGTCAAGGATATTCGGGGGATATCAATTTATATTTCTCATATCAGGTTTAGTCTGCTGCTGGTTGTTGGTATTAGTGTGCTGCTGACAAAGTTTTTTTCTTCCCCTGCTGAGCGTATCGTTTCGTCTCTCATCATTCTTCTTTTTCTCAGTTTCCTATGGCTTATTGAATCCATTACAGGTTACGCAGTACTCTTTGCTTTGTTTGTTTTGATGGGTATTTCTGTAGCAATCAGCAGTCGAAACCGGCAGACAAAAATTTCAGCAGTACTGATGTTGCTATTATCTGCTACGGTTGTTACTGTTTTTATTTATATGGCGGTACACAACTATTTTGCAGTTGACAGAAGTGAGACAGCACACCTTGAAACCTATACGCGGTATGGTGAAAAATACGAGCATCATCCTGAAAGTGATCAGATAGAAAACGGTCATTATGTAATGATCAATATTGCCTGGGGTGAAATGGCTGATGCGTGGGAAAGAAGAAGCTCTATCGGTATTGAAGAACAAGATTCATCCGGCAATATTCTGAAAGGAACACTTATCAGATATCTTACTTCTAAGGGACTGAAGAAAGACCGCGACGGGGTGATGGCGTTAGATGAGGAGGATGTGCGACAGATTGAAAACGGAATCCCGAATGCAACATGGAAAGAAAAAAGCGGGCTTCGCTTGCGCATTGAACGGATACTTTTTGAGTACAATCATTTTCGCTCCGGGGGCTCACCCGGCGGTCATTCGGTTTTTCAACGCCTTGAATTCTGGAAAACAGCTTGGGGAATTATTGCTGAACATCCCATAGCCGGTGTGGGCACGGGGGATGTTCCTTCATCATTCACATTGCAGTATGAAAAAAGGGATGCAGGAATGAATCGTATATATTGGCTAAGAGCACATAATCAGTTTCTCACCGTTTGGATTGCCTTGGGAATTTTTGGACTTTGCTGGTTTATCTGGGTTTTAGTATATCCTTTTTCAAAACAAGAATTTCGGTCGGAAAAACTATTTATTGCATTTTGGGTTACTGCAATCCTTTCCTTCCTGACTGAAGATACGCTGGAGTCACAGGCAGGAGTATCTTTTTTTGTCTTTATTACTGCATTTTTGATTTTTCTTCCGCGAAAAGATCCAGCCGATATTTTACGGCAGCAGGGCTGATATCCAGAGGAAGACCCGCGAGAGGATGGGTGGGTGCAACAAGAAATTCTGAAAGTTTTCCAACAGGTGCCCATCTTCCCGTATCTATCGGTCGCATAGGAGAATACAGCCCAATCGCTTTTTTTCCCAGTGCTGCGGCAATATGCAGAGGGCCTGTACTGGCGGCAACCAGCGCATCGCAGGAACCAATGAATGTAATCAGTTCATCGAGTTCCATTTGCCCTGTCATATCATGAATGTGCTCTCCGCTGATAGAAAGTGCCGGCCGGATTATTTTTCCCTCCTGTTCAGTACCAGTAATGAATACATTGTACTTGTGCGGATCGAGTTGCTGTAGCAGTTCATTGAAATGCCGTATTCCCCAATTCACTGCACTGCCTTTTGACAATGGGTGAAGAATGAGATTCAGTTTTTCCGGCTGAATCAGAGATGCCTTTTTTTCGTTTAAAGCAACCACTGGTGAAAAATGATACAGCGTGGGAATTTCATCCAGCGACGGAATTTTTTCTATTCCTAATCCTTCGAGAAGGCGGGCATTCAATTGTGCCTCATGCAGGAGAGATTTTTTTCGCGAAAAAAAGATCAGCCGGTTGCAATTCATCAGTGTAAACCACCTCCTCCCCGTTGCTACACGCACAGGAATACCGGCGCGCCATGCCAGTGTAGTAAGGCTCTTTTGAGGAAAAACGTGAAGTATGGAAGTGGCATTGAACGATTTTAATAAGCGAATTTGCTCCCCGGTTGTTTTTTTCTGCACCTCCTCCCAGTTGATGAATTTATCTATACTACTGCACGCCTCAACAATAGACTGCGTATATGCTTTCCCAATAAAAATAATCTCGCACGATGGCTTTTCTTTTTTGATAAGTGTGCACAAAGGGAGAGTGAGCATTACATCGCCAATACTATCCGTTCGGGCAATCATTATTTTTTCACTTTCTCTCTTGGGCATACAACCTTTTCAGCTTTGAATATTTTTTGTAAGTCGCATAGGCAGAAAGACACGAAATCGTGAATCCGGTACCGCCGTCTAAAAATCCTGCCTTTATAATATAACTTTTTACAAACTGTGCAATAATCTTTATAATGATCATTGCCTGAGAAATATTTTTTCTCTTTTTAAACAGTTCTTTTGATGCAATAGAAGAAAAAAATTCTATTTGTTTGAGATGATCTTCTCTTGTGTAATATGAATAATGTAGAATATCACCTTCGAGATGAGTGGCCGGGGATGCGTTATGCAAATCAAGCCTGTCGTGGGGATTGATGCCCTGCCAGCTTGCCTTATTTTTGTTGACAAGACGGACTTTTGTATCAGGGTACCATCCGCAATGTCTCACCCAGTGCCCGCAATAATTGGTGAGTCGGTTCATTTTGTAACCATCTGCTTCACCTGATTTTTTCACTTCCACTATTGCGTTTTGCAATTTGCTGTCTATGGCCTCATCAGCATCGAGAGACAATACATAATTATTTGTGCATTGTTGCAGTGCAAAATTTTTCTGCTCGATATGACCTTCAAACGGGTGCTTAATAAACCGCGTACCGAACTCTTTGCAGATTGCTTCGGTGGCATCGGTCGAAAACGAGTCCACCACTACAATCTCATCTGCAACTCCGGAGAGCGATTCAAGACAGCGCCGGATATTACGCTCTTCGTTGAAGGTGATTATTGCGACAGAGAGTGAATGCACGTCGTGAATGAAGGAAATTCCGGTTGATCGGGTTGCAAATTAATGAGAAATTGGGAAGGGAATAACGAAGAGAAATGCCAGACAGATTCCCATTATACCATTGACAGGCTAACCTTCATGGCAAGAAGAATAAGCAATACGCTTCCCAAAATAATTCTGTACCATCCAAAAGCGCGAAATCCGTTTTTGGTCAGAAAGGAAATAAAAAAACGAATAGCGAGCATTGCAACGATGAAGGCAACCATATTACCGGTGATCAGCGTTCCAAGATTATCTCTGTTAAAGAGTTCTGGTACGTCGTTCCAGGCTTGATAAAGTTCGAGTGCAGAAGCACCGAACATTGTTGGAACTGCGAGAAAAAAAGAAAACTCTGCCGCCTGCTTGCGCGTAAGCCCTTGAGTCATTCCTCCGACAATAGTAGCAGCAGACCTTGATACTCCCGGAATCATGGCGATGCATTGAAAAAGACCAATTCTGAAAGCCATTGGGTAATTCATCTCTTTTTCTGTTTTAGGTTTCAGCCACTTATCAACCCCAATCAGAAAAAGACCTCCGAGTAAAAGTGCAATCGCTACTGTTTCAACACTGTCCAGCAGAAGATCAATGTGCGATTTCAGGAGGAAGCCGAGAATTGCAGCGGGAATGAAGGCAACCAATAGCTTGAAGTAAAAATTAATGTTCTGGAAAAAGCGTTTCCAATACAGCACCACCACACTGAGTATAGCACCGAACTGAATATTCACGATGAAGGCTTTTGTAAACGGACTACTTTCAATGCCTAATAATTTCTGTGCAATGATCATGTGACCGGTACTCGAAATGGGTAGGAACTCCGTCAACCCTTCCACAATAGCAATAAGAATAGTTTCAAGAAGGCTCACGGAATAGATAAGGAATTACTTCTTTCTCTTCTTATTAGTTGAAGGCACCTCTGGTTTCACCGGAGTAAGATCTTCTTTCGATTTCCACATGATAGCAACGCCAACGATGATGTATCCGAGAATAACTATCAGTGGGGCAAGAGTGATGCGTCGTGGGCTGAACAGCTCATCTGCATTGAACTGTGAGGGGTCAGGAGACCCGCCACCACTCATCAGTATATATCCGAGAATCAAAAACCCCAGCCCGGCAAACAGCAGTTGATAATTTTTGCGCCCAAAGACAAAGGAAAGCTTGTTCATAGATACCTGATTGAATTCTCCGCGAAGGTAATAGAATTTTTGCTGATGAAAATGGCCGTTATCCATCAATACGATACCCGGTAAATATCCTGGGAAGATTGAGAAGCTGTTTAATAATCCATTCGCTAGTTTGTTATGGCATCTTTTTGGAGCATACTTCGTTGAAATTTTTCTAAATAGGCGCTACTATTCATAAAAATTTCGCCTTGTCTGCTCCAAAAATCCACTCATATCAATTCTATCAATGGAAATTTAAACAGCTTCAGAGTCTGTAAATAAATTTTTGAACCTGCGCGAGAGTAGTGCCCCACATTATTACTAACTTTGTTGATATACGTACTGAGACTTATACAAAAGGTTAAACTAAACTATCATTCCCAATGAAGAAGATTTTTTTGTCCGCTGTTTTATTATTATTTCTTTCAGAGTTGTCTCTCTTTAGCCAGGTAGAGATAGATAAGCCCGTGCAACTTACTGGTTCAGGCAGCGATGCTGCGGTGACAGGTATCAAAAGCGCCGTCAATTCGCAAGATGCTACCAGCGTAGAGTCTGTTCAAAGCGGAAATTTTAGTTTTGCAGCAGCCACCGGATCCAATAATCATTTTTCTCTCAGCATTTCTCCTGCCATTGCTTCTTACCAGGCGGGCATGGTATTTCACTTTTTGTCCAACCAAACTGTTAATGGCCCGGTGACACTTGATGTCAATGGTTTAGGAACCGTGAACGTTCACAAAAATTTCAATCTTCCGCTTTCCGGTTGTGAGATTCAAAATGGACAGATCGTTACTGTTATTTACGATGGTACAGATTTTCAAATGACATCGGCCGCTGCGGTTGGCTCGGCTCCTACTGTTTCTAATGCAGGAACAGATCAGTTGAATATACCGGGCTCTTCCACTTCGCTTGCTGGCAACACTCCCATTAGTGGTAATGGTACTTGGAGCATTGTAAGCGGTGTGGGTGGCAATATTGCCAATCCTTCCAGTCCGACAAGCACATTCACCGGCATTGGTGGAAATTCTTATGTGCTGGAATGGACTATTTCAAACGCCTGCGGAAGCAGCTCGTCGCAGGTGAATATTTCTTTCAGCACTTATATTCCCGGCTCGCAAAACTTTACCAGCCCAGGAGGCCCCTATTCATTCACTGTGCCGCAGGGTGTTACTTCTCTCACTCTTGAGTGCTGGGGTGCGCAGGGAAATAATAGCGGAGGCAATGGAGGCTATGCAAAAGGTGTATTAAGCGTAACACCCGGATCACAATTGAATGTTTTTGTCGGTGGACAAAACGGAACTAATGGTGGTGGCACAGGAGGAAGTGGCGCGAATGGCGGAGGAATGTCGGATGTGCGGCAAGGTGGAGTAGCGCTGGGAGATATGATTCTTGTTGCCGGTGGTGGTGGTGGAAGTTATCCTTCCAATGGTATCGGAGGCGCAGGTGGTGGTGGTGATGCCTGCTCTAATGGTGCCGGCGGCGGGCGAGGGCTTGCTTATGTCTATCAAAGCCCTTCTTACAGTGGGCCTGGATACAATGGCACTTGCAACAGTGGCGGAGCCGGAGGAAATGGTTATGGAGGTTTTGCCGGCGGCGGTGGTGGTGGTGGTCTTAGCAGTGGCGGAAGTGGCGGCTTCGGAAGTGCCGGCCAAAGTGGTACGATGGGATTAGGCGGAAATTTTGGAAGTAACGGGAATTGTACTCCTGACGGCGGCGGTGGTGGTGGTGGATATTATGGTGGTGGTGGCGGAGCCAATGGCCAATGTCAGGCCGGTGGCGGTGGCGGGGGGTCTTCTTGGGCTGCTCCAGCATTAACGCAACTGAGTTTCACTGGCGGCGTTCAAAGCGGTGATGGCAAAGTGACGATTACATGGTAATACCATTTCTATTCTGAAATAGTCCAATAAAATCTTTGAAGTTTTGTGCCATTGTGGTATTGGGTGAAAATATCAAACTATTTTAATAATAGAAATCATTGTTGTCCGACAAAAATAATTAGGGGAAGTTTTTAAGGTTTCCCCTTTTTTAATAGTTTGCGAATTACCAAACCTCCGTCATAGAACCAAAAAATAAACCATCTGACAAAATTATAGTACATTTAGCATTCAAAATCAGACTTTTATTACACCCGATCAATTTCTAACTACAATGAAAAATCTTTTCTTTTTGCTTGGCTTTTGCCTTCTCCTCATGTTTACTGCCACTGCCCAAGGTGTGAAAATCGGAGACACCCAAGGAGGCCCCGATGGATCAGCTATTTTGTAGGCTCAATCTTCTTCAAAAGGGTTTCTTCCGCCGCAAATGACTACTGCTGAAAGGAATGCCATTCAAAACCCTGCTGAGGGTCTTAGGATTTATAACACTGACACCCATTGTGAAAATTTTTATAATGGGATTCAATGGAAATCCCTCTGCGGTGATTGTCCGATACCGGTTACACCGGAGCCAGGTACACACGTTTTGGGTATTTTAGATATCGAATGGCATTGGAATGCAGTAGCGAATGTGGATGGATACAAGTATAATATCAGCAACAGTTATGCTACTGCCACCGATTTAGGTAATCTTACTACTTATACCCAAACCGGTCTTAATTTTAATACGTCCTATAGTTTATATGTCTGGGCGTATAGTAATTGCGGATTCTCGGCTGCACCGGTTGTCTTGACAAGTACTACATTAAATTGTCCTTATGGTGATACGGGTCCCGGTGGTGGATTAATTTTTTACTGTTCACCTTCATTATTTTTAGAATCTACCACATCTGACAACAGCGGCGGTGCCGAGTGGGGTTGTTCTGGTACAGCTATTAGTGGTGCTGATGGTCAGGCAATAGGCACAGGAGCGCAAAATACAACTGATATTGTAAATGGTTGTGGTACTTCGGGTATTGCAGCTCGCATTTGTAATGATTTGGTAAGTGGCGGCCAAAGCGATTGGTTTTTGCCGTCTAAAGACGAATTGAGTGCCATATACACCAACCTTAAAGCGAATGGTTTCGGTGGTTTTGCGGATGATGTTTATTGGTCGTCTTCTGAAAACGGCTCCAACGATGCTTGGGGCCAGGGTTTTAATGATGGCCCCCTTTATTTCAAGTACAAACTCTCTAGGGTTAGATGTGTTCGTGCTTTTTGACAATTTATCTATTTAATTATTGGCTTGTGAGAGTGGATAGATCTTTTTGATCGCAAATCGGTCAAAAAAACGGGTAAAACCCATGCCCCCTTGCGATTACCGCCGCAGTGCGCTCATCTGATTCGCTACTGACTTCACTAAACTTGATCCCTATTAGGCACTCAATCCCTTGATTGAGTGCTATTCACCGCCAGCACCGCTCTAAACTGGCCTTTAGTGTGTTTGTTACTGTACTGAGGTTGCATTTATTCAATTACATCAGTATGGCAAGCTTGTTAAATACCTGCCAAAGACAGCGAAAAAATAATTCTCCATTACAAAACCTGTTCAGTTCGGCATAGCCCCCTGCTTTTCAAAATAAAAAGCACTATGCTGTATTATCAGGCATTTCAAGAGATAATTAGAAGCATTATTTTATTTTGTCGGACAATACTGGTATAATATCAATGATCCGCAATTAAGGTGTGAGCGAGAGGTGTGGATTTACACCCCTCTTTTACTCATACTCATTTTTACAGAAGTGTCCGTTTGAAATAATGCGGTAAAAATTTAGCGAAACTATTCAGGAATAGAAAACAGCATATACGCTTCAACGTTTTCAAATTCAATCATTGATTCATTGCCGTCGGTGCTTATGAGAGAGGAGGTGAAGCGAATATGTACACGCCGTGTAGCATTTCCGCCGACTGTAGCGTCGTATCCAGCGACTTCAGTTACCTCAAAAAAGTGATTGGGATTATTGTTCATCGGAGAGGCACTTGAATACACAGTCCCATCTTCCGATTCGTATTCAATTATCACTGACCCCGGAAGTGCCGGTTCCGCTACCGGTTGTGCATGGATAGAAGGGGCACAGGGTGGCCCCGGACTAAAAAATGTAACACAGTATTCGCCGGAAGTATTCAGAATCGAATTGAAAAAAGAGGCACAAATAGTATGCGCAGGCTCCCAGTTAAGGTTTACATTGAGTTCGTTGGTAACGGGGAAATCGGAGTTAAAATCAATTGTCCATGCGACAAGTGAAAGGCCATTGGGCAGTTCATCCGGAAAAAATATATGGAAGTTACCATTGCCACCTCCGTTTTCATCTATCGCAAATGGGGCAGAGCAGGGCTGGTCGCTACCCGCAAAAATAGTCATTGAAGAAGAGCTGGAGCAGCCACCAACATTCCCCATATTCAGCGATACGTCTTTTGGCCCCGGTGTTTCATAAGTATGTTGCGGATTAGGGTCGCTGGAGTGTTCCCCATCGCCGAAAGACCAGTTGTAGAAACTTGCAGGGCTAGGAGAAGAAAAGAACTGGTAATTCAAAAAGGCATTGCCGGGAGAAGTCAGTTGAAAGTCATACTGCTGTAAAGGAAGTGCCTGATCTTCCTGTGGAGCCTGTCCGTGGTTAAATGCCTCGTTCGATGTAAGTCGCAGACTGAACCTACCAGGACATTGGGGGCAATTGTATTTTTTTATCTCTCCTGTGAAATGATAATACCCGCCATCGTCCTGCTGAAATGCGGCATCGGCAAAATAACCGTTCTGACCGGCAACCATCATAAAGGGCTGTCCATTCAACCATCCGTTGACTGAAAAAATGGGGGCAGAAACAGTTGGTTCCGGCAACTCTTTACGCACACAAGAAAAACTGCCGATCAAAACGAAGCCAACAAGGAAAAACAGTCGTGTCTTCATTTGAAATTCATTTTGAGATAAAGCAGGAGTCTCGAATTCCGGTTGAAGGCATCATTGCCGAAATAATTATTGCGGGTTATATCAGTAAGTCCAAACTGGAATGAGGTTCCGAGCCAAACCTTCCTGATGATACGGTAGGAATAACCCACTTCTGCATGAACAGACAAATCTCTGAAACCCGAGACGAATCCATTATCATCGTAGCGATTGAGCAGGGTGTCTTCTGAGGAGGTCTGAAGATATTCAGAAATTTCATTGGTTCCTGTGATCATGTAGGAGATGCCCATACCTACCTGAAACTGGTGCTTAGCACCAGGTCTGTAATAGAGTCTCACAGGAAGCGACAGGTAATGAAGGCGATGAGTTTCGACGGTAGTAACCGTTTTCTTATAGTTGATATCATAGCTAACGGAGGTCTGCGAATAGGGGCTGCGAACCTTTGAAATTGAAAAATATTCCAGACCTGTAGTGGTCGAAAAGCGATTGTTCCAGTTGCGCTCTATGTTTAAGGACAGAGAGGGATCATAAGTGAGGTCTCTCAGTGGTGTTGAAAAATCAGTAAGAACGCTGATGCCGGTACTCGCTGAAAGATTCCAGTGTGGAAGCGCTTCATTTTCGAGAGAGCTGATAGTGGAGCAATCAGTCAATTTATTTAAGTCATTATTGCCGTTTGCCGGAACCGGCAGAGGAGTGATTCTTTGAATTTCTGCTTTTTCCTTAGTGGCGGTAGTCAATGATGGTTCGGACATGACCAAATCATTTTTCACCAGATTTATATTTTCCTTTTCAAAATTTACCGGAGATATTTCTTCTTCTTTTGTTGTATAATTTTTTTCCATTGCTGCCATTGGATCAATGGAATTGGCGTGAGTATTGTGCCTGATTTCCATGGTCAAATTCGAACGGTCATTCGGTGGGGTTGTTCTTTCCTTTGTTACTATATCGCTATGCACAGACCCCACAGGAATATTTTCTTTGATCATGGAATCAACAACTTCTCCTGACAATTTTTCGTCAGTAGAACTCATGTTGACCGGTATCAATTTGCTTTCGTGTTTCGAAAGTTCAGCAGTGACAGGAGAAGAAAAATTATTAAAAGTGATAACAGAAGCAGCGATCAGTAAGAGAGCCGAAAGAGAAAAATAAAATATTTTCCTGCGGTGTCTGCGCTCTGCGGCCTCGTGCGCAATGATCTTTTCAAATGCTTTTTCCCAATACTCTTTGCGGTATTCGAGACCCGGAGGAATGAAGTGATCATCTGGAGGTATTATGTTATTCTGATCTGTCATTACTTCTGTATTTCTCCAATCATCATTCTTATTCTTCTTTTTGCTTCTGAATAATGCCACATTGAAGTTCCCTCGCTCATGTTCAACAATTCAGCTATTTCACTGTGCCTGTATCCATCAATGGCATACAGGTTGAAGACCTTTCCGGTAACAGGTGGCAGCAGGTGTATTTTGCTTTTGATCAACTCCGCCATTTCTTCTACATATTCATTTTCTTCCGCCTCTTCCGGAATTTGTTCGCTATAATCTTCTTTTAGTTTTATCTGTGTTTTATATTGTTTGGATTTTCTGTATTCGTCAATGATTGAATTGATCATCACTCGGCGAGACCAAAGCTCGAATGGAATTTCAGATTTATATTTTCCAAGTTGTGAGAGAATTTTTACAAAGCCTGTATTCATCAACTCCACAGCATCCTCTCTAGCTCCAGAATACCTCCAGCAGACCGATATAAGTTGGTTATAACACTCCTTGTACAACTCGTTTTGTGCCCGACGGTTGCTTTTCAGACATTCGTCTAAAAGAGTTTGAGTGATCAATACACATCCGTTTTTTGCAGAAAATGCACCGGCGAAACATTCGCCGGTGCAGTTCATTCAAAATACCAATCTAAACTTACTCTTTTACGAATTGAATGGTCTCCCGCTGTGAATTATTGCGCACTTGTACATGGTATATACCCTGAGCCTGCGCAGACATCAGATCGAATTGAAGTGGGTTATATCCCTCTGCTATTTGTACTTGTCTGCTGGAGACAAGCTGACCAAATTGGGAGTAAACATCAATCCAAATAACTGAGGCAGTAGTTGAACGGATTCCGAGATTGACCATTCCTGATGTAGGATTGGGATATCCCTGTTCAATCATAAAACTACCGCCGGCTATTGCAATACCACCTCCGCCTGAGCTGTCGTCCCCATCATCATCGCTTTCTCCGTCATCATCGTCTTCATTATTACCATCGTCGTCCGAGCCATTTCCAGTATTATTGTCTCCTTCGTCTGAGCCGCCTGACAGGGAGCAATCGTCCCAGAAATCGAGGTCAAAGGCCTGCCAGTTATTCCACGAAGGCCAGTTCCATTCAAACTCATCCCACCCCTCTCCATTCGGACCGAGCAAACTCAGTAGGCTGTCGAGGCAGTTATTCATATCTACTCCATTCGGGTTTTCGAAAATATCTGGAATTCCGTTGCCATTTTCATCGGCGAGGTCAGAGCCGGAATCATCGCCACCCGGCTCCTCATTGGGAGATTCAAAGATGTCGGGAATGCCGTTTTCGTTGGCATCTGTGAGGTCAAAGCCACCATCTTCACCTTCAAAAATATCGGGAATGCC
>JADLBA010000151.1 GCA_020848015.1 Crocinitomicaceae bacterium
GTTTTACAATTTCCGCCTTGTCCATCGTCCCGCGGAGCCTGATGATAAAAGAAATGAGATTCAGAAGTTTCTTTACGGCAAGCATGGTCTCAATTATTGGCGGAAACCTGATCGTCGGACTCGCTCTTGCGTGGTTAAACTGGGATATCTGGGCTTATGTATGGGCCCTTTTTGCTCAGAATGCGCTGATGACTTTAGCATACTGGTGGCTTCAGCCGGTGAAAATAGGCCGTCGCTGGGAATGGAAATACACCCGGGAACTCATCCGCTACGGCAGTGGAAGCACACTTTTTAATGCGTTGAATTATGCTGCGACCAAAGTGGATGTTACAATTGTCCCACTTTTTACCGGTAGCGATCTTGAAAAATTGCGCAAAGCAGGCATTTATGAAAGGAGCAGCTACGTAATGTCTCTGCCCATCACAATCATGGCCAAGCTCTCAGATAACGTGCTTTTCAGCGGAATGGCGCAGATGCAGGACGAGGCCGCCCGTCTGCGCAAAATGATTATTATTGTTACCAATCTATTGTCTGTATTAGTCATTCCTGCTACTGTTCTGATCATTTTTTTTTCGCCGCAGATCATCAGGGTTTACCTCGGCCCCAATTACTATGAAGCGATCCCCATACTTCAGGTATTGTTTTGTGCCGTCATTTTTCGCACACTCAGTCGCCTTTGCGATTCCCTGCTCCGGGCGAGAGATGCAGTATTTCGCGGGAGTTGGGTAAAGGGTATTTACCTTGTACTCATGATTATTGGAGTACTTATCGCATCACCGTTTGGAATGGTTTGGGTAGCAGCCTCCATCGTCGCAACAACTTTCATTCACTATCTGATGTCTCTTCATCTTTGCCGGCAACTCATCCATATATCATGGGCAGAGCAACTGCGTGCATTGATTCCCGGCATACAACTCGGCATTTTATCCGCTGCTCTCGCCGGTGGGGCGGGATTAGTACTCAGTCTAATTCATCTTCCGGCGCTGATCTTTCTGATGACAGGAATCTCTGCCATTGGCTCTATTATGCTGATTGCGATATACAGGTTTCCACAACTGCTTGGGAAAAAAGAAGTAAACCCGTTGCTTTTTATTCCCGACAGGTGGAAAAAACTCCCATTTATTCGCCAGATGATTCAGCGACTTTGAAAACATTTGGCATACAAGATGATTTTATTAAGATGATCTCACGCCGATGATTAGAACAGTGCTCCTACTCATTTTCCTTTTTCTGCTGCAGACTCTGTGGGCACAAAGCAGGGTCACAATAAGCAGCCCCGACTCACTTGCTTTCATCCTCACCATCAACGATCAGAAAATAAACAATGTCCCCTGTACCTCTATTACTATTGAGAGAATTTCTGCCGGAAAAACCACCATTAGCATGAGTTGTGGCACAGACAGGACTTTAGTTATCAACCAGCAAGTAATGTTGAAAGACCAATACCACACTACACTTGACCTTCGCAAAATAAAAAATGAATTTAAAGTTGCAATGGTATCCGAGGTCTCTGTTTTCTTTGCTCCTGTGCTGTCTACAGACAGCTTAACTAACCGGACGGCCGCCGTTCCTGTTACTTCGGAATACACGGGAAAAAAGGGCTGTGAAACTCCAGCCGACCCCATTGTATTTAAAGAACTGAAATCTGACCTGAAAGGTGTTCATTTTGAGTCACAGAAACTGAAAATGATGATTGTTTTCTGTTCCAGCCACTGTATTCTTACCGACCAACTTTATTTTTTACTCTCAAAACTTGAACTTGAAGAAAATAAGATGAGTCTGCTGGAAAATTCCCATAAACATATTTATGATCTTGACCACATTGACCGGCTAAGCGATCTATTCTTTCTCGAAAAAAACAGGAAAAGAGTACAGGAGTTGGGCGCGAAGTAAAACATCCGGCAAAACCCTCTACCTGTTGAGGAAAATCAGGGACTACCTATTGTCGCATCGTATCCTCTACCTTTGAACCCGCGAAAGCAGATAATAATTTATGAAAAAAGTACACAATTTCAGTGCAGGCCCTTGCATACTCCCACGGGAAGTAATTGAGCAGTCAGCCGATGCGCTTCTTGATTTTGATAACCTCGGTTTATCGCTGATTGAAATTTCTCACCGGTCAAAAAATTTTGAAGCCGTAATGGAAGAGGCGCGAAATCTGGTGAAAGATATTCTAAGCCTCCCGGAACGTTATGATGTATTGTTTTTGCAAGGCGGCGCAACTCTCGGATTTTATACAGTCGCACTTAATATGCTCTCTGAAAAGGGCAAAGCGGCGTACGTAAACACCGGCGTTTGGGCTTCGGGAGCCATCAGGGAAGCTCAACTTGTGGGCAAGGTGGAAGTAGTCGGAGACTCTTCTGATCGCAATCACTCATACATTCCCTCTTTCACCGTTCCTAAGGATGCAGACTATTTGCATATCACATCGAACAATACCATTTTCGGTACACAGTTTCAGCAGTTTCCAGAGTCACCCGTGCCGATGGTCTGCGATATGAGTTCCGATATTTTTTCAAAAAAATTTGATGCGACAAAATTTTCACTCATATACGCTGGAGCACAAAAAAATATGGGTCCAGCGGGCACCGTTTTGTACATTATGGATAAGGATCAATTGAGAAACAGCGACCGGAAACTTCCTGCCTATATGAATCTTAAACTGCACGCAGAAAAAGCTTCAATGTACAACACTCCTCCCGTTTTTGCTGTTTACGCAAGTATGCTGACACTGCGGTGGATAAAGAACAACGGTGGATTATCGGGAATGGAAGATCGAAACCGCGCAAAAAAAGATCTTTTTTATACCGAGTTGGATCGCAATGGACTTTTCCATGGACACAGTGCCGTAGCGGATCGCTCATGGATGAATCCTACCTTCCGGCTGAACGACGACACTCTTTCGGCAGAATTTGACAAAATGTGGAAAGAGGCGGGTGTCAGCGGAATCAGTGGCCACAGATCGGTAGGAGGCTACCGGGCTTCGATGTACAACGCACTTCCAATCGAGAGTGTCGCGATACTGGTAGATGTAATGAAAGAGTTTGAAAGGAGAAAAGGATAGTCATCCAAAAATATTAATTTTCAACAAATGAAAATACTCGCCAACGACGGCATTGATAAACTTGGCCAGCAGGCTCTCGAACAGGCCGGATATTTAGTGCTGACAACTAAAGTGCCCCAGGAAGGATTGATTGACTATATCAATCATGAAGGGATCAGCGGACTATTAGTAAGAAGTGCCACCACTGCACGCAAAGACCTGATTGATGCGTGTCCGGGGCTAAAATTTATTGGCCGTGGAGGTGTGGGCATTGATAACATAGATGCTGACTATGCCCGCGAAAAGGGAATAGCGGTTTTCAACACACCCGCTTCGAGCGGACAAAGTGTAGCTGAGTTGGTGATATCTCTGATGTTTGCCGCAGCTCGGGGTATTTATGATGCCGGTGGCCTTATGCCATCGAAGGGCGCTGTAGAATTCGATTCGCTGAAGAAAAAATATGGCCGGGGAACCGAACTGCGCGGAAAAACCTTAGGAATCGTAGGGTTCGGAAGAATCGGCCAGACCCTTGCCCGCTATGCATTGGGCAGTGGTATGAAAGTGCTCGTTTTTGACAGTTTTGAAGTAAAGCATTCTGTTGAGTTGCAGATTGAAGGATATGGAACCATCGAAGTACCGGTTCCTGTGGTCAGTTTTAATGAGTTGTTGTCATCTTCCGACTATATTTCCCTTCATGTTCCCAAACAACCGAATGGTAATTCGGTGATTGGGAAAAATGAATTTAAACATCTAAAAAAAGGTGTAGTGCTGATCAACACTTCCCGCGGAGGGGTGATTGATGAGGCTGAACTCATTCGCCATCTCGATGAAGGTATAGTGTCCTGCGCTTGTCTTGACGTATTTATCAATGAACCCCACCCTTCCGATAGCCTCTTAAAACATCCTAAAATAATCGCTACACCGCATATCGGAGCGGCAACCCTTGAAGCGCAGGAGAGGATCGGTCTTGAAATAGCCTCCAGTGTTGCGGACATTATGAAAAACAGGGTGACATTTTAATTCTTCGTCTCGCGTTATGAAAGTCCGTCCTTTCAAAGCTTCGCGCCCTGCGAGAGATAAGGCACATCTGGTTGCTTCGCGCTCTTATGTGCTTTATACAAAAAAAGACCTGCGCGAAAAATTGAATGGAAACCCCTATTCTTTTTTACATATTATCCATCCGGATCTCGGTGCAAAAAAGCTCCACAAGACAGAAGGGGTATCGCGCTTTCATCTCGTAAGAAAAAAGTACGAAGAGTTTGTTGATCAGGATATTTTACATCGAGATGCGAAACCTATGTTTTATATCTACCGACAGATCAAAAACGGGCATCCTTTTACCGGTCTTATCTGTACTGTTTCGGTAGATGATTATGAAAATGGAAAAATTCGTATTCACGAAGATACCCTGTCGAAAAGAGAGGCCATTTTTACCGAATACCTGAGTACTACGGGAATCAACGCAGAGCCGGTACTGCTGATTTCTGAAAAATCAGAAGAACTCGAAGGCATATTTGCAAAATACATTGAATACCGGCCCGAATATGATTTTACAAGTACCAGCAAAGTCCGCCATCAGTTATGGAATATCAACGTTGCTGATGACATCACACAGATCGAGAAGATTTTTGAAAAAATACCCGTGTTGTACATTGCTGACGGCCATCACAGAAGCTCATCCAGTGCAGCACTCCGAAAGCTATCCGTAAGGAACGGAACGAACACAACCAAAGATCACCCCTCAAATTATTTCCTCGCTTGTATCCTTGATGAATCGAATGTCAGGGTATATGAATTTAACCGGTTAGTAAAAGATCTGAATAAACTAACTGCTGAAGCTTTTCTTGAAAAACTGACGTTTTCTTTTTACGTAAATGAAGCGCCGTCATTTTTTCGACCGGGAAAAAAAGGAGAATTCAGTCTCTACTTAGAAAAACATTGGTATTGTCTCACTCTCAAGCACTCTTCTCCCCTTCTCGACTCACAACTGCTTTCAGACCTCGTTTTATCTCCGTTGCTCGGAATACATGATCTCCGCAATGATAAACGTGTTGCCTTTCTCGAAGGCCCCAAAGGAATGGAAGGGCTGAAACATTCCGTTGACACGAAAAAATTTGCAGCAGCTTTCGGACTGTTCCCCGTAGCGGTTTCGGAAATAAAATCAATTGCTGACAGGAGCGAAAGTATGCCCCCGAAAAGCACCTGGGTAGAACCAAAATTGCGCAGCGGTTTGGTCGTGTATGAACTGAATGAGTATCCATGAATAGTATCGCAGACAATCTGGAAAAAATTCGCAGTCGTTTGCCATTGAAGGTGCAATTGATTGCCGTTTCCAAAACAAAATCACCCGGTTTAATCATGGAGGCATATAAGGCCGGACAGCGATTATTTGCCGAGAATTACGTTCAGGAATTGATAGAGAAAAAAGACCTTTTACCCAATGATATTGAATGGCACTTTATCGGGCACCTGCAGAGCAACAAGGTAAAATATATAGCTCCCTTTATTCATTGTATCCACTCTGTTGACAGCCTTTCATTGTTGAAAGAAATCAATAAACAAGCAGCAAAAAATAACAGGATCATTACCGTCCTTCTCCAGGTTTTTATTGCTGAGGAAGAAACCAAGTTTGGTCTCGATGAAAATGAGCTCCGCAGGATAGCCGATGAAATCAATTCCACATCGCTTCAGCATATTTCAATTATCGGATTGATGGGTATGGCTTCCTTCACTGATGATAATAAGAAGGTCAGATCAGAATTCCGGTACCTGCATCATCTGTTCACGGAATTGAAACAAGAACCCTTTTTGGAAAACGAATACTTTCAGCACCTTTCTATGGGTATGAGCAGCGACTGGGAAATTGCTTTGGAAGAAGGAAGCACCCTGCTGCGATTGGGTTCCTCAATATTTGGAACACGCTGAGCGGCCAGCTATATCTTTTCATTCATTTATGCACTCGCAGCACAACTTTATTTTTTACAAGAATTATTTTTTTTACAAACCATCAGAGACTGGCTTCTACCAATATGATCAAAATGATCTATCACTTCAAAGCCGGCAGCAGAAATACATTTCAGAAAAATGTCCGAACGGTACATCTGACTATTGCCATTGGCAATGGTAGTAAAATACAGTGAAGCCTGCTGCAGTGAAAACGCTGCTGCTTCAAACCGCTGGCGATCCCACAGAGGTTCAAGAATCATCACCAGCCCTTCTCCGGACAAGGCATCAGCACATTTTTCCAAGATAGAAAGCATCTCCTCCTCAGAAAAACAATCCAGAAACTGACTCATCCAAATAATATCAAATCCTGAGGGCAATTTTTGTTCGCTGGAAAGTACGTTTGTTGCATAAAAAGAAATTCTTCCGGACTCCATCCATTCCTGAGTGTTTTTCTTTGCCATCTCAATCTGTCCGGGTAAATCAACGATACCTACATGAACATTTTCATTGTAACTCAGGCATGATTTTGCCCACTTCCCCGTGTTTCCTCCAACGTCGAGTATCCTTTCCGGTTTATAATTGAAAACTATGGGAAGCGCCGATGAGAAAGCGTCGTCCGAGTAAAAATGGTCATAGCTAAGCCACGACTTTCTCACATGATCGGGAAGTTCA
>JADLBA010000152.1 GCA_020848015.1 Crocinitomicaceae bacterium
AAATTCGCTGTGTATCGAAATGGACGAGCGTTATGAACTATTGAAAACGGCAGGATGCAGGAATATCAAAGAATACAATGGCAAGTTCATTCAGCGAAGGCTGAACCCTGAAAATGGACATCGGTATCTGCCCTATATTGTACTTGTAGTGGATGAATTTGCCGACCTCATTATGACGGCAGGCCGCGAGGTGGAAACACCGATTGCTCGCTTGGCACAGTTAGCAAGGGCGGTAGGTATTCATTTAATTATTGCCACTCAGCGCCCGTCGGTCAATATTATTACCGGAACCATCAAGGCAAATTTCCCTGCGCGGATTGCATTTCGTGTTACTTCAAAAATTGACAGCCGCACTATATTGGATGTTGGTGGAGCTGATCAACTGATCGGGCGCGGCGATATGCTTTTTTCCACAGGAAATGATCTCATTCGCATTCAATGCGGCTTTGTAGATACTCCGGAAGTGGATGAGATCACTGAGTTTATTGGTAACCAGCAGGGATATTCTAATGCGTTTATATTGCCTGAAGTGGCGGAGGAAGGTGGCGGAGAAATAGGTAATATTGCGGACGATGACCGCGATGAACTTTTTGAAGAAGCTGCGAGGATTGTTGTGATGAATCAGCAGGGATCCGCATCGCTGCTACAGCGAAAACTCAAACTGGGCTACAACAGAGCCGGAAGACTCATAGACCAGATGGAGGCAGCAGGTCTGATCGGTCCCTATGAAGGCAGTAAAGCCCGGAAAGTGCTGATCTCCGACGAAATGTCTTTGGAACAGTTCTTGAAAAGCAAGACGGGCAATGATCCTTTTTAATTTATTATTATGAAAAGAAGTGTGTTATTTTTTTTGATTCTCGCCATTTGTCTGCCATACATTTCAAATGCACAAACCTCGAAAGATATTCTCGATAAACTTTCGTCAAAGGCAAAAACATGGAAAACTATCTCCGCAGACTTTACTTCTACACTCACTGACAAAAAGAACAACAAAACCACCAAGCAGGAAGGTTCGGTAAAAGTGAAGGGACAGAAATACTTCCTCAATTTACCTGATTTCATTGTTATTTCCGATGCAAAAAGTGTCTGGAGCTACGACAAGAAGGGAAATATGTGCAGCATAGACAATCTGGAAGACATGAAAGATGGTTCATTCGACCCGTCGGAAATGTTTACGATTTGGGAAAAGGATTTTAAGCATGAAATGAAAAACACCAGCGCTACCGTTGATGGAGTAGGGGTATATGAGATCAATCTCTATCCGAACGACCCGCAGAAGAAACCGTATCATACTATTACAATGTATGTGGATAAGGCAAAAATAGAAGTGATAAAAATTGTGGTAAAAACAAGAGAAAATACTGAGATCAGCTACAAGGTAAAGAACCTGAAAACGAATGTTGACTACCCCGACAGTGATTTCACTTTTGATAAAGCAAAACATCCTGGTGTAGAGATGACAGACAATCGCTGGTAGAGTAACCTATAATTTTGAATTTGAAAAGGGGGCGTTTATACGCTCCTTTTTTCATAAATTACAATCACTTTCGTCAATCACTACTGAACAATTTTCGGAGTTTTTTGTATGAGAGAGAGAGAACTTTGCAGATATTTAGCACTTTATTTTAATTATGATGATGAAAGTAGAGCAGATCTATACCGGTTGCCTTGCACAAGGGGCATATTATATTACCTGCAATGGAGAAGCAGCGATTATTGATCCGATGCGGGAAATTCAGCCTTATCTTGATCGCGCACAAAAAGACGGGGTAAAAATTAGGTATATTTTTGAAACACATTTTCATGCGGACTTTGTCTCAGGGCATGTTGAGTTGAGTAAGAAGACGGGAGCACCGATTATATACGGCCCGAATGCTGCCTGCGAATTTGACTGTATCTCGGCAAAAGACGGGCAGGAGTTTCGCTTAGGCGATTGTGTTATTCGTGTATTGCATACACCGGGGCACACAATGGAGAGCAGTACTTTTCTGTTGAAAGATGAAACGGGAAAAGATCATGCGATTTTTTCAGGTGATACTTTGTTTTTGGGTGATGTGGGAAGACCCGATCTCGCACAGAAAGCCGCAAACATGACTACGGAAGATCTTGCCGGTTTGTTGTACGACAGCCTGATGAATAAGATCATACCACTCGCTGATGATGTGATTGTTTACCCCGCTCATGGAGCCGGGAGTGCTTGTGGAAAAAACATGATGAAAGAGACGGTGGATACACTTGGCAACCAGAAAAAGGTGAATTACGCGCTGAATCAACCCGATCGCAATAGTTTTATCAAGGCCGTTACGGATGGGTTAGCGCCTGCTCCCGGATATTTCCCGATGAACGTGGCGATGAATAAAAAAGGATATCAAGATCTTGACGAAGTGTTGAGCCAAGGTATGAAACCACTGACTCCTGAAGAATTTGCCGCAACTGCAGAATCAGCGGGCGCACTGATACTCGATACACGAAATGACTCTGTGTTTGCTAAAGGGTTTGTACCGCAATCAATTAATATCGGATTGAACGGAGATTTTGCACCGTGGGTGGGAACGATGGTCAGCGATGTGAAACAACCACTTCTGATTGTTACTGAACCGGGGAAAGAGGAGGAGACCATTGTACGATTGAGCCGTGTGGGATTTGATAATGTATTAGGGCATCTGAAAGGAGGGTTTGACAGTTGGAAAGATGCAGGTAAAGAAACAGACTCTGTACATCGTATCACGGCAGACGAATTTTCGCAGGAAGTCAAAATAGGGGAGAGCAGAATTATAGATGTCCGGAAAGAGTCTGAATATGAAACGCTGCACCTCTCTGAGGCGGCCAACCGCCCATTGGCTAATATCAACCAATGGATTGGGGAGATGCATTCCGGTGAACATTTCTTGCTGCACTGCGCGGGAGGCTACCGGAGCATGATTGCGGCATCTATTCTGCAGGCCCGCGGTATCCGCAACTTCAGTGAAATTGGAGGAGGTTTCAATGCAATTGCAAAGACGAATGTTCCCAAAAACAGTTTCATTTCGGAAAGCGGTACACTGAAGATATAATAGCCGTCATTCAAAAAAATTGCCTTTTATACCGTCTTTTTACGGTAATCATGCGGAGGTACTTTCGCCTGTATCATCTGCATTTGCCGATCCGAAATAATCCTTTGTGTTTTTAGACCGGAAGCTCCACTTATTAATCTGAATGTTGAAATCATGATAGAGTTTCTCAGCCAACCTTGGCCTTGGTATATATCGGGGCCGCTCATCGGAATAATGGTTCCGGCACTTCTTCTCGTGGGTAATAAAGCGTTTGGTATCAGTTCTTCACTCCGCCATATTTGTGCAGCCTGCTTACCGGCAAATATCCCTTTTTTTAAATATGACTGGAAAAAGGAACGCTGGAACCTCTTTTTCGTGATGGGTATTTTACTCGGAGGGGTAGTATCTGTAGCATTACTGCCCCCAGTTGTACATCTGCAGATTGATCCAAAGGTTGCCGCCGACTTGTATGTGCAAGGTATTACCAATCAGGAAGGATTGGTACCCGAACAGTTGTTCGGTTGGCAACATCTGTTCTCATTGAGAAATTTGCTGATGTTGGTAGGCGGTGGATTCATGATTGGTTTTGGTTCCCGCTATGCCGGTGGATGCACAGGAGGCCACGCCATTTTTGGTTTGTCAACGCTCCAATTACCATCGCTGATCGCCACCTGTTGTTTTATGATTGGTGGTTTTGCTATGACACACTTAGTGCTTCCCTATATTCTTTCTCTATGAAAATAAAGCTTCCGGAAAGAGGATGAATGCTGCTTTATGCGATCAATGAAAAACCTCACTGAAAGAATACAACAACATAAGAACCGACAATCTATTTGTGTCTGATTTTCTTATAATTATTTGATCTGAAAGTAGATGATGACTGAATTCAAAGAAACAAACATGGATTTTGAGATTCGTTCAATGGACAGTATTTGTGTGAACGAAAGCCGTCGCGAACATAAATGGTATGGAGCCATCGTTTATATGTTGTTCGGTATTTTCTTCGGAATTGTATTGGTAAAGTCTGAAGCGGTGAGTTGGTTTCGTATTCAGGAAATGTTCAGGCTCGGATCGTTTCACATGTATGGTTTAATTGGCAGTGCTGTACTAACCGGAATTGTTTCAGTGTGGCTGATTAGAAAGTGCGGTATCAGAAGTGCCGATGGAGAAGAGATTCGTATTCAAAAACGCAGTTTTAATAGAGGTCAGATCATAGGCGGTTTTATATTCGGTCTGGGGTGGGCAGTCACCGGCGCATGTCCGGGTCCATTGTTTGCACTGATCGGTTCTGGTGCGACCACGATCTTGCTCGCCTTGCTGAGTGCAGTGGCGGGAACTTGGGTTTATGGGCGTTGGAGAGAAAGATTGCCGCATTGATCATGAAAAGTGTTTTTCGATGATTGCTTTGAGCTCTCCATAAATATGGGGGTTGGAACAAATGATATCATTACCGAATACCGGATTTTCATTTCCATTGAAAGTTGTTACGGTACCTCCTGCTTCGCGGATAATTATGGTTCCGGCGGCAATATCCCAAGGAGAAAGCCCGTATTCATAAAAGCCATCGAGTCGCCCACAGGCTGTCCAAGCCATATCTAATGCAGCACTGCCGAGCCGACGCATTCCTCTCGTTGTACGGGTAATGTCTTTCAACAGCCGGAAGTACTGATCCTGTCTGCCAAAGTCATCGTAGGGAAAACCGGTGGCCAGCAATGCCGTACTTAGTTGGTGCACATCTGAAGTAGTAATTCTTTCTCCATTGAGCCAGGCACCGCTACCTTTTACAGCAGAGAAGAGTTCTTTTTGCTTTGGATCATAAATCACTCCAAGCACAGGCTGATCATTTACTGTGAGAGCTATGCTGGTACACCACACAGGGACACCGTGTACGAAATTGGTAGTGCCGTCAAGCGGATCTATCACCCAGTTTATGCCTGATAAGTTGCGTTCTCCTGTTCCCTCTTCTGCGACAAACCCCGCCTCTGGAAATAGTTTTGACAGAGCTTCAACAAATTTTTTTTCACTCTCCTTGTCCACGTAGGTAACGAGATTGTTGAACGTTTTTTCCTCAATATGTTGTTTCACAATCACCTGTTCAGCCATCCAGTTTCCTGTTTCTCTGCTGATATCTTTTACTTTAGCTAACAACTGCAGAAGAGTGTTCTTGTCCATGAGGTTCAAACAATAAGTTTTGAAAAATTCGGAGCGAATGTACGATGGGGGCAGATTCCTTAGTTACTTTGAGCCATCACAATAAACCCTGTATGAGCCATCAACGTTTCCCTTTTCGCAAAGTTCGTTTTGTTCCTCTAGCAGAACTGACCGGACTAAAAATGAAGGCTGCCAGCGATTACGCTGCGGGGCTTCCGGCGGTGGCAGTTTCATTGCAACATATTGCAGAAGAGACTGGACTATTGAAGGGATTGAAGGTACTGGCGAAACTGAACCAGCGCGACGGGGTAGATTGTCCTGGTTGTGCGTGGCCGGAACCAGAGCACCGGTCAGCCATTGCAGAATATTGTGAGAATGGAGCGAAAGCCATTGCAGAGGAAGCAACGGAAAAAAGATGCGACCTTGATTTTTTTACGGCGCAC
>JADLBA010000153.1 GCA_020848015.1 Crocinitomicaceae bacterium
AGTCGAAATTAAGATTCCATTCATTGAAAACACAAACAACAAAAGCCGCCAATGGCGGCTTTTGTTTTACAGTCTAACAATTTAGGAAAGGATCATTTCCATTTTGTGCTTTTCAATGAGTTTTCGCAAGTTAATGAGTGCGTAACGCATACGACCAAGCGCTGTATTAATACTGATATTGAGCGATTCTGATATTTCTTTAAAACTCATATCATAATAAAGGCGCATCATCACAATCTCTTTTTGTTCCTGCGGAAGAAAATCGAGAAGACGCTTAGTATCATTCAGCACCTGATTGTTTACCGCTGCTTCCTCTGAGGTTTTTTCACCATTGACAATAAAATCAAAGGGGTCGTACTCCTCCGTTCCACGACTCATCGGCATCCGCTTCTTGCCACGGAAATAATCAATACACAGATTATGTGCAATCCGCATGATCCAAGCGCTAAACTTGCCTTCCTCATTATAATTTCCCTCCTTCAAGGCCTGAATAGCGCGGACAAAAGTGTCCTGAAAAATGTCTTCCGCAACAGCCCTGTTTTTTACATACATCATAATTTTGGAATACACCCGGCTCTTGTAACGAACCAATAATTCATGAAAAGCATCCTCGTTGCCCTTCATATAAGCATCAACAAGCTGACGATCGGTAATTTCTGACAGACGCATAATGACCTCCCTTTTTTTGGGTTCTACTTTGTTTTTCCTGAATAAAAAAGTAGTGGTCTATTCTATAATAGCGTCAAATTTAGATGGTTAGAATACGGTCTTGCTCTGCAAAACGATGATAATTTCTATTTATTGTATGGCAGTAGAAACTTTCTTCTGCATTTCAAATATACGAATTTTTTCTTTCAATAGACATGGGGGATGTATTTTAACAACCTGCAGAATTTTTTTCTCTCTCTTATTGTGCCAACTTTGGAGCCATAAAATTGTTTGATAGACTAAATCAAATTCCTGATAAGCAAGTCACGGAAGAAGCAGATGAAAAAAAACGGAACAGCGCAGACAACAGACAATAAACGCAGAGACAACCGAGAACTTTCTCCTCTTGAAAATATTATTATTCGGGGTGCTCGTGTGCATAATCTGAAAAACATTTCAGTATCCATTCCCCGCAATAAGCTCGTAGTAATCACGGGGCTGAGTGGATCAGGTAAAAGCAGCCTCGCATTTGATACACTTTTTGCAGAAGGTCAGCGCCGTTATGTGGAAAGCCTGTCGAGTTATGCGCGCCAGTTTCTGGGAAAATTAGATAAGCCAGATGTAGATAGCATTTCAGGCATCAGCCCGGCAGTTGCGATCGAACAAAAAGTCACCAGCCGTACCTCTCGCTCCACCGTTGGTACCACTACCGAAATTTATGATTATATTAAGTTACTTTATGCCCGTATAGGCAGGACATTTTCACCGGTCAGCGGGGAAGAAGTAAAGCGCCACCGCCCGTCTGATATTCTGGAATATATTCTTTCTTTCGCCGAAGATCAGCGTTTTTATTTGCTGTCACCTATTACAGTAGAAAAGAAAGACGACCTGAAAAAAAAGCTCGAAATGCTGGTGCAGCAGGGGTTTGTGAGAGTAAAGCACAACGGGGTCATCAGGAAAATCGAAGAAGTGATGGCAGATGTGAAGCAAAAAGATGAACTATTCATCGTTATTGACCGATTTACTGCTGCACAAGATGATGAAAACCAGTCACGAATCGCAGATTCGTCAGAAAGTGCATTTTTCGAAGGCCGCGGTGTCTGTGTTGTTGAACTCGCTGATGATCCATCTGTTTATTTTACCTTCTCCAACAAGTTTGAAGCAGACGGTATCCTGTTCGAAGAACCCAGCGTCCATCTTTTCTCTTTCAATAACCCCGTCGGAGCCTGCAAAACCTGTGAGGGCTTTGGAAGTGTTATTGGTATTGACGAAAACCTTGTCATTCCCGACAAGCGCCTGTCCGTATATCAGGATGCAATTGCCTGCTGGAAGGGCGACAAGATGAATGAATGGAAAAACCAGTTGGTGCACTCAGCATCAAAATTTAGTTTTCCCATTCACAAGCCCTGGAAAGAACTGACCAGTGAACAACGTGAATTGGTCTGGAATGGAAATAAGTTTTTCGAAGGATTGCATGCTTTCTTCCGTTTTCTGGAAAGTGAATCCTATAAGATACAATACCGCGTAATGCTCAGCCGGTACCGCGGCAAAACATTATGTCCGGAATGCAAAGGAACGCGGCTGAGAAAGGATGCTAACTATGTAAAGATCGCCGAGAAAGGTATTTTTGAGTTGGTAAATATTCCCGTAAAAGAATGCCTCGATTTTTTTTCTGGTCTTCGTCTCACAGGCCGCGAAGAAAAAATTGCCCATCGCTTGTTGATCGAGATCAAAAACAGACTGAAGTACCTCACTGATGTCGGGCTTGAATACCTTACACTCAACCGTCTTTCCAACACATTGAGCGGTGGTGAATCACAGCGGATCAACCTTGCTACAAGCCTTGGAAGCTCTCTCGTAGGTTCTATATACATATTGGATGAGCCGAGTATTGGCCTCCATCCACGCGACACCCAGCGACTCATCGGTGTGCTGAACGAACTCAGAAACCAAGGTAACAGCGTGATCGTTGTAGAACACGATGAAGAGATCATGCGTGCCGCAGACGTGATCATTGATATGGGGCCAGAGGCAGGATCACTTGGTGGTAATGTAGTATTTACAGGCACATTGAATGATCTGCTCATAATGGAAAATACCCTGACTGCAGAATACCTCTCTGGTAAAAGATCTATCAAAGTACCTGCGAAAAAAAGGAATATCAGAGACAGAATAGTCATTCGGGGTGCACGGGCAAATAACCTCAAAAATATTGATGTCGAGATTCCTCTGCGATGTTTTACTGTCATTTCAGGGGTTAGCGGGTCAGGAAAATCGAGCCTTGTGAGCAATCTCGTTTTCCCCGCATTACAAAAATATCTTTCGGGATTTTCTGAAACGCCCTGCGATATGGATGCGCTGGAAGGCGATATCTCTACAATCAATGCGGTTGAGTTTGTAGATCAGCATCCGATTGGAAAAAGCAGCAGGTCTAACCCCGTAACATACGTAAGAGCCTACGATGAAATCCGGGCGCTGTTTGCACAGCAATCAATCGCCCTGCAACGCGGGTACAAAGCTTCACATTTTTCATTCAACGTAGAAGGGGGGCGTTGTGAAACCTGTGAGGGCGAAGGATTCCAGACAATCGAAATGCAGTTTATGGCAGACATCAAACTGGTCTGCGATTCTTGCAAAGGCAAACGTTTCAAAGACGAGGTGCTTGAGGTACTCTACTATGGGAAATCCATCGCAGATGTATTGGAGATGACAGTGGACGATGCCATGATATTTTTTGACAATGAAAAAAACAAAGTCTTCAATCGCAACATACTTTCTAAACTCAATCCCTTGCAGCAAACCGGATTAGGCTATATAACCCTCGGACAAAGCAGCAGTTCATTGAGTGGCGGGGAGGCACAGCGAATCAAATTAGCTTCTTTTCTCGGAAAAGGAGGAAACGATCAACATACTGTTTTCATTTTTGACGAACCAACAACCGGCCTTCACTTCCACGATGTAAGAAAACTGATGGACAGCTTTCAGGCGCTGCTGAACAGGGGGCATAGTATTATTGCGATAGAACATAATATGGATGTAATCCGTTGCGCAGATTGGCTGATCGACCTTGGGCCAGAAGGAGGAGAAAGGGGAGGGGAAATTGTATTTACCGGCAGGCCAGATGATGCCGTCGGGGCAAAGGAATCCTACACGGGTCTTTATATTTCAAACAAAAAAAGACCTACATTAGTGGTCGGATAAAGCATTTTTTCTTCCTTTTCTCAACTTATCAAAACAAATTAAAACCAATGAAATCAATTCATGAAATAAGGGAATCAATTATTTGTTTCGCTCTGATTTCCGTCAGCACAGTGGTTGTAGCTCAGATACAGATAGACAAAAAAATACAACTTACCGGTAACAACGCTGGTGATGCAAAAATTGAGGGGATACAGCAAGTCAGTGCTGCACAGGATGCTGTCAGTGCGGAGGCAGTACAGAAAAACACTTTAACTTATGGGAGCGATACCGGAAGTGGAAATATTTTTTCTGTTAGCCTGACACCTGCACCAGCAGCCTATACGGAGGGTATGGAAATAAAATTTAAGTCCAGTTTGAACATTACAGGAGCCGCCCAGATCAACGTGAACGGATTAGGTGCGAAGTCCATTAAAAAAAATGTCAATGACGATATTGAAGCCTGTGACATTATTTCCGGACAAATCGTAACATTAATTTATGACGGCACTTATTTCCAGGTTACATCACCGCTGTTTTCTGCTTCTCCCTCAGATGCGATCGCCGGCCCAGACCAATCAGTATCAGGAGGTACTACTACTCTCGCGGGAAATGATCCCTCTCCAGGCACAGGTATATGGACTATTGAGTCTGGTATCGGAGGTTCACTGGGAGTAGCTTCCAGTTATAACTCCTCCTTTTCCGGCACAGTCGGCAATACATACACTCTTCGTTGGACTGTCACGAACGATTGCGGAGTGAGTGATTATGATGAATTAAATATTACTTTCAATGTTCCCGTATCAAGGGTATTTGTTACGGCTTCTTTCGGTTCGGGCGATCTCAATAGCTGGTCAAATTCAGGTGGACTGACAGGACTTGCTGCAGGCGACCGTATCTGTAAATACGACACAAACAATCCTGCTGGAGCGGGCAATGGAAACTGGACAGCCTTTTTATCTACCACTACTTTGAATGCAAAAGACAGGATTATTGATGCAGAATATCAGCGTCCCGGTGGAGTTGTCATTGCAAACAACAAAGCTGATCTTACCGATGGCACACTGGATAATCCGATTATTGACAGCCCCGTTAAGTTGATATATACAGGTTCAGATGCCAGCGGCGTGCATCATCCCTCTCCCTCTCCGACGGCAGATTGTAGCGGCTGGACTTCGTCTGCTAATTTGGGGGTAAATGCCTCTATCGGAAAAGCCACACAAGCCAACTCTGAATGGGCAGTTTATACATATAATTACGGCTGCACGGGAACGAGCATCAGCGAAGGAGGAAACAAGCTATACTTGTATTGTTTCGAGTACTAAAAACCATTTCACAAAAAATGCAACGGGATTATTGCAAGTTTTTATTATTGCAAAAATTCTGTTGCATTTCAGAAAGTATCTATTTTCCTGCCGTAAATCCGATATCGTATTGATGAAAAATTTCTCCTGACTTGGTTCTTCCCATAATGGAGAATTTACCAGTAATCTTTCCTTCGGTAGTCAATTGCATAATCAGAACTCTCTGTGCCGACCCCGCATAAGCCTGCGGATTTCCAGGTGTAACAAACCAAGCGCCGTCAGAGGTTTTTATAGCACCACCCTTTTTTTCAAAATCATCTACGTTTATCAGAAAATTGGTGGTCTGGTTATCATAATTATCAGTTGCTCCAATAGTAATCCATGAATCAAAACGTAAACCTGCATTTTCCTTCGAGGCTTTACGATTGACCTGGTTTGAAAGTGCTCCGCCGTATTCGCTTTGGTAAAATGGCTTGGAAGAGCGTATATCAAGAGGATGCTGTGCCTCACCATAGACCATGTGAACCTGGTCACTGTCATTTAATAATTCAATATAGACCCTGTAGGTTCGTCCGGGAACATTTCCTCCATTGTCCACCTCCTCTACTGATACTTTATTAAATTGTGCAGAGCAGTTTATAAAGAAAATGAGAAGGAAAAGAGTAGATATATATTTCATGAAGTGCATTTTCTAACTGGCAATAATACTGCCATGATCAATTGATAATCCTGTTTTTGTCTGTTATAGTGGGGCCTATTGAATGAGTTCTGAAATGTCCTTTTTTTTCCGGTAGATAATAACCGATCAATATTTCATGTGAATGAGGGCTTAGCGTCTTTGCCGCTGTTGTAGTCAGGTCATATGAATAGCTGAATGCAAAATCATTATGCCTCGCTCCTATCATAAATGCCCACGCATCTCCTGGCCGGTAGGTCATCCCAAAATAGTATTTGCCCAAGAAGTTTGTCCTTACATTAATATCGGCCTGCACCGGTGTAGAGTCAGTAAACTTCAGCATAATGCTGGGCTGAATATCCCAGTCATCATTCAGATATTGTTTATAGGAACCCATGAACTGATAGTGACGCACATTCATATTATTACCTTTTAATACCTCACTGTTAAGATTGAGTTTAGTCTGAATAAGCTGTGGTACTGAGAATCCGGCATAATAATTATTTCCGTAGATGAGTAGGCCAAATGTGGCATCCATATTAAAATGGGATTCGGTGATACCTCCATTAAGAGCAAGGTCATTCGGATCGAGTACAACCAATTTGGAATTGTCGAACCGGTACTGGGAGAGGTTAGCGCTCAAACCGAGACTCATGTTGTCTTTATTATTCAGCGCAAAGCGGTATGAACCGGTCAGTTCGGTTCCAGATTCGGAAACCGCACCTCCGGCATCATCGTGATAAAAAATGGCTCCCACACCGATCCCTTTCTTAAGAGGTGTATTGCCACTAGCCATTGCGGTAGTGGGGCCTGCTTTGAACCCTGCCCACTGGCTTCTGTAAGAAATAAAAAAAGGAGAATAACGAAGTGTCCCGGCAGCAGCAGGATTAACCATATAAGTATTGATCATGAATTGGCTGCGCCGCGATATCTGCTGGGCATCGGAATTCAATACCATCATCAGCAGAAAGAATAAAAGGGCAATTATCTGGCGGGTGCACTGCATATTTTTGTTCTGCTAATGATCAATATTTTATAGTCACAGTTCCGGTAATTGGTTCTTTGTCTTCTGCATAGTCTATCACAAAATAATAATCTGCAACAGGTAGCGGTTCACCGTTGAATGTTCCATCCCAGGCGGTACCATAACCATTCGAATAATATACCTGCTGCCCCCACCGGTTATATACATAGATATCAGCATCCGGGAAATACTCAAGACCACCTAATACCCAGGTATCATTTACCCCATCGCCATTCGGGGTAATACCGGTAGTGATATTGAAACATTCCAGTGTTGGTTCGACATAAACCTGTCCGGTGAGTGTGCAGCCAATCATATCAGTAACCACCACTGTAAAAGTGTAGTTAGAGGGAAGCCCTGTGGCTGTAGTCGTCTGCTGCATCTGTGGGTCGTCCCACTGATAAGAGATCGGCTGGTTTCCGTTTTGTACTACTACGGTGGCTGTTCCATCCACTGTGCTCCAGCAACTTTCAGGAGTTGAAGACATGGTCAGTACCATATCTGTTATTATATCAGGAATTACCTCTACAGTATCTCTAATTGAACAACCATTCTGATCAAACACATCAATCACAAAACTTCCTTCACCTACTTCAGTATAAATAAAGGAAGTGTCATTTATTTGTTCAATTTCAAAATTTTCTGGACTTACAATAGTGGTCAGATCACCGGAACCACCACCCGCTATTACTGATGCTGAGCCGTCAAACATTCCGGTGCAGGTTGGGTTGTCAAGCGTTATATTGATAAAAAGCGGATCAGGTTCATTGATGTCAAATTCAAGAGTCTCTGAACAACCATTTGCATCAAAGAGATGTAACTCGTAGGATTCGGCACAGAGCGATGCGATGATTCCATTTACTGCCCCAGATTGTCCGGTAGGAGACAATGAATAGTTGTAAGGTAGAATTCCTCCAGTAATTTGATAGCTAACATCTCCATCACATCCTCCGCCACAGCCCACATCACTTACCGCCCCGAGGGCTGCCGTCAGTAACGGGGGTTCAGTGATGACCACATCGTCTGAAGCAGTACACCCTAATTCATCAACGATTGAGAAAGAGTAGGTGCCGGGGATCAGTTCTCCTTCGGTATAAGGAAGGTTTTCTTCTCCCTGCTCCATCACGACATTGCCGGTACCTCCTGCAAATGATACGGTCACCTCCCCATCGTTAAATCCGAAGCAGGATACATTGCTAATGTCAAGAATTATTTCTAATTCAGGAGGAGTCTGAACATTCACTCCCTGAGCTATTTTTATACAGCCGTTACCATCTGTAATTACCACAGAATAATTTCCTGCACAGACAGATTGATAATGAACACTGGTTCCAGAACAGGGTGGTGTGCAGGTTCCATTGTTTGGTATCAAAGAATAGCTGAACGAATTAGTTCCTCCGCTGACAGATGTGACATCAATGGTTCCGTCACATACTTCAAAACAACTTACCTCGTTTGTCGCCACCTCATATATAATTTCAGGAGGCTGAGTAACATTGATTGAACCACTTACCTCACATCCGTTGCCATCAGTAGTTACCCAGTTATAGTTTCCTGCACAAAGTGCCGTGAAACCTACCGGGTTGCCGTTGGCGGTGGTAAGTTGAGTAACAACCGGGCTGGCTCCCCCTACCACCACAAATCCCGCTGTTCCATCGCAAGAAGAAAAACAAGAAGTACCGGTTACGGTAAAACTTGTGCTAAATTCTTCATCAGGTTCATCTATGGTTAGATCAAAACTGATCATACAATCGTTGGCATCGGTGGCTGTGACAGTATAGCTGCCGCCATCGAGATTCGTAAAAGAAACATTGACAGAATTATTTCCACTTTGGGAAGCGATAGTGCTTCCATTCTGGATGAGATTGGCAACAAGCAGCCCGGAACCACCAGAAATAGTACCTACAATAGAACCGTTGCCGGCTCCATAGCAGAGGATACCGGTTGCTGTAAGATTACCCGTAAGTTCGGTAATGCATGGAATAAAAACCTGAGTATTTGCTTGGCATCCGTTGTCATCCGTGATAGAAACGTTCACGTTTCCACACGGCAGACCTGAGATAGTCTGGCCGCAAACGAAAGGTCCCATATTTCCTGCCATTACTTCAATGGTTCCTGTTCCTCCGCTGCAATCCACTTCGATGGATCCACCACCGGCTCCAGAGCAGGGAGACTGGTCAATAACTTCGGCAGATACTGTCAGAGGCATTGGCTGTGTAACTGAAAATACGTTGGTAGTATCGCGACAGCCCACATCATCAATCATCGAAATATAATAGTCTCCTTCTGCAAGCCCTGTAATAGTTAAACCATCGTTTTGATTGGCATAAACATTCTGTTGCACGCCTGATCCAATATTATTTCCACTGAAAAGGGTGTATTGAACGGGGCCATTTCCCCCGTCGGTCAAAGTCACCTGTGCAGCATCGCCGAAGCATCCGTCTGATCCAACCGTTGCCTGCGTATCCATTGGATTTGCGATACAAGGATGATCAAAGCAAGCATTCTGAAGAGCGGTAGTATATTGGCTGCCTGGCCCTTGGTAATTAGGGAAATACTGAATTGCATAATTCATACAAATACTTCCACAACTCGTAATCCGGGCAATAAGGATTTTATCGTTGCTGTCCGGAAAGATGAGAGGGTCGGCTCCGGGCAATCTGAAAATAGCCGTATTATTGAGTACCATATTTGATCCGCCATCGAAGAAATTACCTGGAACGATCGTATTTTCCCAAGCATCAATTGCGGCGTTGTCTGTGGTAATTAAAAAGAGGTTAGCATCGCTGGATCCCTTGCAGCTATTACCAATAGTAAAAAAAGAATCCCATTCAAGAGACTGAAAAAAAGGGAGTAATACGCATTGGATACTTTCTACGGTAATGCCTCCCTGATCGTGTTGGAAAGTACCACACTCTGCATCTACCTCAATAGTGTAGGCGGGGCCAAGGTCTGGCACTGCAGAAAAGACAGTGGTAAGTGCCGGATTCGGATTGGCTGAGTTGAACTGCAGGTAGATATCATAAGTGACATATCCGGTAAGATCAACACCATCGCCGTAATCACCATAGTGAACTGTGTATTCAACCGTAGGAACCGGATCCTGTGACAATATTCCAACAGATGAAAACAATAGCAATAATCCTATCAGCGACCCTGCGCAACCGCACTTCATAATATTTCCGTAATAGTTTTGAAAAACCCTTTTCATTAAGGTCATATCGCGCAGAATTGCAATGGTGCGAAGGTAATAAAGTATGACCCTGTGAAAAAGGCAGAAAATATTTCTCTAATAGTGAAGCTACAAAATAAAAGTTCACCTATTTCAGGAAGCCGGCA
>JADLBA010000154.1 GCA_020848015.1 Crocinitomicaceae bacterium
CCTAAGCCGGCGACTTCGAGCGACATTAAACCATTACCGAAACCACCATTTCCACCTCCCCCACCGCCGCTGCAGTTTTTGAGAAAAAGCACCGCCAGCAGAATAACAGCTGTATGCACAAGCAAAGTCCCAAATGCTGCAATGTTTCGGTCTTTCGTATGAGTGCTGGTTGTAACCATGACGCTATTCTTTTGGTTTTGTAGCAATAAACGGCTGCCAGTTATTTTTCTTCAGTATAGAGAAGAGCTCAATTGTTTCACCGGTCGGGACATCCCTGTCCACATTCAGGATAACTTTTTTATCATTGCTGTTAGCGAGGATGCCTTGTAAATGAGTTTCCACCTCATCTTTATTCATCTCGTAATTATCCACAAGGTACCTCAAGTCCCTTGTGATCGTAACGGTAACAGTAGATTGTGAGGGGGTTCCGGTAGATGTTTTCGGAAGATTGACCTGCTCCCCGTTTACCGCCAGTGAACTGGCTATCACAAAGAATATCAGCAGCATGAAAATAATATCGGAGAGAGCAGACATTCCGCCTTCGATATGAATTTTATTATTGCTTTTCAGATTCATTGTGAGGATCAGTTAGTCGGTTGCTCAAGTATATCAATGAATTCAACTGCATGAACCTCCATTTTATTGACGACTTTCCCCACGCGGGTCACGAGAGTATTATAAAAAATGTAGGCCATCATACCGATGATCAGACCGGCTGCACTGGAGAACATTTTGATGTAAAGTCCATTTGCCACGGTGCCGATCTGGAGACTTCCCTGCTGACCGATGTCATGGAAAATGGTAATCACCCCGAACACTGTTCCGAGAAAACCGAGCATGGGAGCAATGGTTGCGATTGTAGCAATAATATTGATATTCTTTTCCATTTTATGCAGTTCGATCCGCCCTGTATTTTCTACCGCCTTATTAATTTCTTCAACAGATCGCCCAATACGTCCGATCCCCTTTTCAATCATTCGCGCCAGCGGTGTTTCTGAAGTGCTGCAAAGATTTTTTGCACTATCGAGTTTTCCCTGATGAATATACTCGCGGATCTTGGCCATGAAGTTCGTCTCATCTTTATCCGCCCTCTTCACAGCGAGGCTTCTCTCAATGAAAATATACACTGCAATGACACTAATGATAAGCATGGGGATATAGATATACCACCCCTGAATCAGTTGGTCCAGCACTGTCATCTCTACTACTGCGGGAGGGTCAACAACAGTTGCGGCGGTCTGCGCTGCCTGACCACCTACGGTAAGGGGTGCCTGAAGGAAAAACAAAATATCCATAGTTTCAAAATGATTACAGAAAACAGGTTAGCAAAAAAAGAGAGCCTTGCAATTTGGCAACTCAACGACCAAATTGCATGGAAATTGTCGCGCCGAAACGGGGCAAACTAAAAATTATCCAAGACGAAACGTTAATAGTCTTTGAATGAAAAAATCCCAGACCCGAATTATTTGAACAGCGCCATTTCAGCAATGTAAACAATAGCACCGCCAAAATATCCCAACAGTGCCCAGAGACTGATCTTTTTGAGGTACCACAAGAAATCAATTTTTTCAAGTCCCATCACAGCGACACCGGCAGCACTTCCAATAATCAGCACACTGCCGCCGGTTCCTGCAGCATAGGCAAGAAAATGCCAAAAGTGACCATCCTGTACGAAATTCATCAGCCATGGATCGGTAACACCATTGGGTGCAATTTCATACATTCCCATGCTCGCCGCTACCAGCGGGACGTTATCAATAACAGCAGACAGTAATCCTATGGCAATATTGATCGCATAGACATTGTTTAGCGATTCACTCAACCAAGTGGCGGCAGTGATCAGAAGCCCAATTTCCTGCAGGGCAGAAACTGCGAGCAGAATACCGAGGAAGAAAAGAACCGAGGGCATATCAATTTTCCGCAAAGCATATAATGCAGAGAAGCGGGATTTATCTTCATCGAGTTTTTTTCCGTGCATGAGTTCCGTTGCGATCCATAGTATTCCAAGGCTGAACATGATCCCCATGAATGGCGGCAAATGAGTAAAGGTTTTAAAGACAGGTACAAATAAAAGTCCACCTACTCCGAGAAAAAGAGTGATCATTCTATCCCGTTGCGAAACGTCATTCTTGCCTCTACTTTCTGAAGAGGGTCTCTCTACATTTCCCTTGAGTACAAAGGAAAGAACAATGAGGGGGAGGAGGAGATTCATCAGACTGGCGAGGAAGATTTCCTTGACGATACTCATGGAGGTGATTTGCTTTCCAATCCACAACATTGTCGTGGTAACATCGCCAATCGGCGACCACGCTCCCCCCGCGTTTGCGGCAATGACAATAATTCCTCCAAAGAACCAACGGGTCTTCTGATCGGCGATCAGCTTCCTGCACAAACTGATCATCACAATAGAAGTTGTGAGGTTGTCAAGAACAGAAGAGAGGAAAAACGAAATCAATGCAATAATCCACATCAGCTTTACTTTGCTTCTGGCATTGATGCGGTCTGTAATCACACGAAATCCCTCATGTGCATCAACAATTTCAACGATGGTCATGGCTCCCATCAGGAAAAGCAGAATACCGGCAATTTCCTGGACATGATAGAGTAAGCGATGATCAAAAAACTCGTGCAATGAAAGCGGGCTTTCACCGGTAGTTTTCAGAAAAGAGTTATAGTGTTCGAAATAGTCTGATAAGTGGTGGGGCACCTCGTGCGAGCTCACCACATATAATGTCCAGCACAATACTCCGGTAATTAGAGCTGAAGCTGCCTTGTCTATTCGCAGCGGGTGCTCCGCTGCAATCATAATGTATCCAATCACAAAAATGGCAAGGACGGCAATTTCCATAAGAAAAAAAATTATGACGGGCGCTCCGTCTTAAGGTACATTTTCACATTGTTCTTTGCACCGATCTGCATTACATCAACGAGATCCTGAACGCTCAGAGAGCGATCCATATTTATTGAGCAGGCGGCATCGGGATTGTTTTTCACTACCGCAGAAAGACGACGGTCGAGTTGGTCTGCATCGAGTACAATTCCATCGAGGTAATACGTTTTCGAGGCATCCACCGTCAACTGGAGTGTCTTTTGCGCCTCCTTTTCCTTGTTGTCTTTTGCTTCCGGCAAAAGAACCTTGATCACGTTGGGGTTAGCCATGGTGGAAATGATCAGGAAAAACAACAGCAAAAAAAACATGATGTCATTGAGTGAATGGGTACTCACTTCTGCACCGTGCCGTTTTCTTCTTCTGAGTTTCATGCTCCTTTCTTTTTGGATAAGATGGCGACTCTCAAGTTGAGTGATTCTTCCTGTACTTTGCTGATGAACGAATCAATTGAGTTCTGAAAAAGGTGATATGCTGTAAAAGCAATAATGCCGATTACCAGCCCTGATGCGGAAGACACCATTTTTTTATAAAGCCCTTCTGAAATAACTGAAATGCTGATATCGGAAGAAGTTGAAATATCAAAAAAGATAGTGATCACACCGGCAATCGTACCGATAAATCCCAGTAGCGGCGCAACACCAGCGATGATAGACAGGTAGTTCAGTCCTTTTTCGAGTCGTCCAATTTCCACCTCTGCCGCCCCCTCCATAAGTTTATCCATCTCATCGGCATTACCGGATTCCGCAGTCATTCCGTAGATGAATATTCTTCCCCAACTGTTTTTTTCCCTTTCACACAGGGACATTGCCTCTTCCATCTTTCCCGCTTCCACGTGCTTTATCAATTCAGAAAAGTTTTTTTCACTCAGTTGGAGATTCTTATTGAAAAACATTATCCTTTCGACGATGAGAATGACCGCAATAAGTGATAAAATTACGAGGGGTATCATCACTACTCCACCCTTCATCAGCAATGAAAAAATATCGAGAGATGCATCGCCGGCGGGTGCAGATTGCAAAAAGAAGATGGTCATAATAGTTTGTTAGTTTACAAAACTGAGGAACATTAGGGAATCATTCGACTGATACACATTGCAGCTTTGAACTACGCATCGTTGACAATCTCAATATCCGGTTAAACCAGTTTTTTCAGTGCAATCTCAAGAGCGGTTTTGGTCAATCCTGTTTTACCGGGGTTCCGGTCGTGAACTAATTTAAGTGCTTTCCTAATTACGGAAGAAGCGTCGCTGAAAATTGCCTCGTCGTTCATATCCACTTCCCCCCCGGACATGAGATAGGCAAAGACACGGGCAATTCCGCAATTGGCAATGAAATCAGGGATAATGCTGAGTTTTTCATCGGCTTTTTCTGCGATCGGCCCATAAAATATCTGCGGATCAGCAAAAGGGACATTGGCTCCCGATGCGATAACGCGGACACCCGCTTTGCACATACGATCGAGTTGCTCACTGGTGATAAGCCTCGAAGAGGCACAGGGAAGAAAAACATCTGCGGGCACATCCCAAATTTTTCCCCGGATGGTTTCCGACGAGATCAACTGATCGCTGACCAGAATATTTCCAGAGCGTTGCAGGAAAAGGTTCCGAATCTCTTCGGCAGAAAATCCTTCTTCTTTAATCAGGCCGCCGTTTTTATCAATAATTGCTACCACAACAGCCCCCATATATGCACAGTAATATCCGGCAGCCGCCCCCACGTTCCCCCACCCCTGCACAATCACTCTTTTTCCTTTGATATTTCCGCCCCACAATTCAAAAAAATGTCGCACACTCTCCGCTACACCAAATCCAGTAATCATGTCTGCCACCTTTAATTTTCTGGAAGCCGACGGAGAGTACCTGCTGTCTTCTATCACCTTAGCAACACCTTGTCTCAGGTTGCCGATCCTTTTTACCTTTTGCGCTTCGGTGGGTTGAAAATGTCCGTTGAATACCCCTTCCTGCGGATGCCATATTCCACATTCTTCGGTGATGGGAATAACTTCGTGAATTTCATCAATATTGAGGTCGCCACCGGTGCCATAATAATGCTTGAGAAGCGGTGTTACTGCGGCATACCATCGTTCCAGCACTTCAGCTTTTCTCGGATCACGCGGGTCGAAATTAATTCCACTTTTTGCTCCTCCGATTTGGGGCCCGCTGACCGTAAATTTGATTTCCATTGTTTTAGCCAGTGCCTCTACTTCACGCTTGTCGAGACCTGCACGCATTCTTGTACCGCCTCCGGCAGCTCCGCCGCGAAGCGAATTGATTACAACCCACCCTTCCGCATCGGTAAACGGGTCTTTCCATTCAAAGACAATTTCGGGGCGTTTATTTTCAAATTTTGAAAGCAGTTCTTTCATATCAACTGCGTCGCTCACAGGAATTTTCATGGTGCAATGTTAGCCCCAAATAAAACAGCAGCAATAACAGATTTTAAAATGAATATAAGACATTACATATCAGCAATTTCGTGGAGGCAGATAAATAGCGCCCCCGCATGAATCAACCTTCGCACCCGTAACACCCGATAGCGTATTAATTTCTCCCACCCAGCGCAGCACACCGAGAAAGGCAAATACAAGTGCCTCTTTGAAATTCACGGTCATTGGATCAGGCACTATGCATTTCACTGCGGTGTGTTTCTGCAACCTCCTAATGAGATCAGTATTCCATGCCCCACCGCCGGTGATCAGCATATCGCCTGTCCATCCATCTAACACAGATGCAGTTTGCAAAGCAATGTGTTCTGAACAAGTTGCAAGCAGATCAGCCTCAGACAAAGAGGTGGCGAAAACCAACGGATAAAAATTACTTTCAAACCATTCGCGACCCAGTGATTTTGGAGGATCCTGACTGTAATAAGACAGACTATTCAGCGTTGTCAGCAGCGGCTGGTTTACCTCTCCTGTTGCAGCAATCTCTCCATGAGGATCGAATTTCTTTCCGAGACGTTGCGCTATTAGATCGAGAATCATATTAGCCGGGCAGATATCAAAAGCCTGTCTAATGCCTGAGAAATCAAACGAGATATTGGCAATTCCTCCGATGTTAAGACAGAAGTCAAATTGCCCGAACAACAGTGCATCGCCAACCGGAACCAAGGGAGCTCCCTGACCGCCGGATGCGACATCCAACGAGCGAAAATCACAAACTACTGGCATCCCGGTAGTTGCCGCAAGGGAGGCTCCCCTTCCAATCTGTAAAGTTATTTTCTCTGAAGGTTGATGGAAAACAGTATGGCCGTGGGAGGCAATAAACTCCGCCCGAATATTTAAGCGCGACATCAATCTATTGACCTCTTCCCCAAAAAATTGTCCCAACCGAATGTCGAGCAGAGTGAGATCAAGGCCACTTAGCTGAGGCGCGATGCGAAGCCTGTTTTTCCACTCTTCGTCATAAGGAATAGTTTCTCCTGCGATGATTTCTGCTTCCCATTTTGATTCATTTTTTTTAAAATAACATACTGCGATATC
>JADLBA010000155.1 GCA_020848015.1 Crocinitomicaceae bacterium
GCACGAATCGGTATGTGTATTTTCTCTCCGATAATGAGGCGAGCTTACGATAAAGAAACGCCAGCACTAAAGGCCCCGACAACTCATTGTTGGCCATACTGGGATGGCAGAGATAGGAGGAAAAAAGTACTTCTTCTGTCGTTTTTCCCGGTAATACATATTGCCCATAGGTAAGGCTTCCAGAAGCCAGGGTTGAATCAATCAGCACAGTATATTCTCCTTCCCGCGGCAATTTTTTCCATTGATCTTCACTCATGCAAAAACCCCAGTTTTCCTTATAATAACTGGTGATGTAAGGAATTGCACAGGGCTGCGACGGGATAGTATGAATATGTTTTTTGAGTTCCTCAAAGTCCATTTTTTTATTGACCGGAACAGAATAGCTTACAATATGTAAGTTGTTTTTTTTAAAGTCGGCAACTTTTTCTCCCGATGGTGTAATGATATATGCATCGCGGATATTCCATTCTAACGGAACACTCCAGTCAAATACTCCTGTTCCAGAAGGAACTTCTGTTAACTCCAGCGGAATCAGTTCGCGGAGTATTTCAAAAGACTGCCTGAGACCCGCCCCTGTGATGCTCCGGCAAATTGGCCAGAGCCGGTCAAAGTAATTTTCCAGTTCCTCTTTTATCATGGACTCTTTGTGTAATTGATTGTTTTCTGCGAGTCGTTTTCACCAGACAGTCCACCCTCCTTCCACGAGAAGGTTGTCGCCGGTCACATAACTGGATGCATCTGACATCAGATAAACAAGAGCTCCTGCTACCTCATGGTTGTAACTCTGACGCTGCAGCGGAGAAAAATTTGAAAAATTCTTTTCAAACTGTTCTTCATGGTGGTTCCAGACACCATGAGGGGTAATCATATTCACCCTTACACCTTTAGCCCCCCAGTAGGAAGCAAGGTATCTCGATAATGAGTCAATTGCACCTTTTGAAGAGGAATAAGCGGCCGGGCAACCCAGTGAAGTCCCTTTGTAAAGGTTTTGATTTGGCGCTACTACACTATATGTAGAAGGTATATTCACGATGCTCCCGTGACCCTGCTCCGCCATAAAAGAACCAATGATCTGGCACATCAAAAATGTCCCTTTCAGGTTGACTTCAACTACAGTATCCCAGTTCTCCTCGCTGACCTGCTCAAAAGGTTCAAATTTTAAATGGGTTTTGTTTTGGTGGCCATTGACGAGGCCGTCTATGCGTCCGAATTTTTTCAATATACTTTCTTTCAGTTCGATGATATTCGTTTTTTTTATTACATCTAATGCAAAACCCAGCATTGGGCGCTGATGTTTTTTTTCGAGCAGGCGGGCAAACTCTTCTGGTTGGGCAACCTCGATGTCTGCTACGACTACGGTAGCGCCAAATTGTGCAAGAGCTTCACAGAAGGCACGGCCAATCAGTCCGCAACCCCCCGTTATCACGATAACTTTATCGCGTAGCTCAAATTTTTGTCTGAAATCAATTTCGAAAGGGTCTGTCGTTCTTTTCATACTGCAAAGAAATGAATGCATTAGTGTGCAATGCAAATTATCGGAAGAAAGTAGAGCAGGAAGAAAACAGGATTCGACTTTTGATATTCCCCCACTACAAAAATGTTTGCTACTTCACAGGGCGGTCTTCCTTCAGCGACCTTGCATAACCTTCATTGATTCTGCTGTCACTGTTTGGTATCAGAAGGTGGGGGGTTTTGATAAGGAGGTCAACCACATCGTGTATTGAAAATTGAGGATTACCTTTAAGGTGCTGAAAAATGGAACGGACAACAGTGAGGTCGTTTTCTGTGTCAACACTAAGTTTATAATTATATAAAGCAGAATATTTTTTATAACCGGTAAAAAATATCCCACTGTCCTTTATATAGGGTGTAACGTGTTCCCGCTGAGATAAGAGATGGGCGTTATCTGCTGCACGGGTGAGTGTTTCGAAGGTAAATACTTCTGTATCGCACCCGTCCTCATACAAAGGAGCAAATGAGTTGGAAAAATAGTCGAGTTGGTGATCATTGAAACATCGAAGTGCAAAATCTACTACATCAAAGTGATGTAGCGGACAGTCTGCAGTTACTCTTACAACCCTGTCTTTGGGCTGGAGACCCAGATGAATCCCACAATGAAAAAAACGATCCAGCACATCCCATTCACTGCCACGGAAGACGGGGACATTTGACTGCCGGCAATGTTCGGCAAGAATATCATCTACTGCGAGGTCGGAAGTAACCACCACCCGTTCGCTGAATTCTTTTCCCCCTTTCAGGCGAGAGAGAAGTTGGTCAATCTGTGGCTTCCCGCAAATATCTTTCAGTACTTTTCCCGGCAACCGGGTAGATCCCATTCTCGCCTGTATAAAAACAACCGTTCTCATTTTTAGCAGGTGAGGTGAATTAGATATATTTTCTGAAGACGGGTTTTATGATCGAATCGCCAACAAGGTATTTTTCAGCACCCTCTTCGAGGGCTTTTTCGAAGACTTCACAACTCTCGTCAAAAGCAGTATGCACCCAGTCTATATCTTCTTTCGTATGGGTATAACAGGGAGAAAGTATCCCCTGGAAAAGAATTCCACGACGGATCATCTCCTGCATGAAAAGTGTCCGGTAAACAAAATCTGGCTCCTTTTCCCGATTTTTCACAATAAGACCACTACTCCAGTTGAAACCGGTTAATGTAAAGTAGTCAGAGAGTTTTCTCCGGGTCACTATTTCTGTTACACCATTGATATAGTAATCGCCGATTCCGTGCAGGTGCTCAATGACGGGTTCATTTTCAAAAACATCCATAGTTGCAAGACCCGCAGCAATAGAATGCGTTTCGCCTCCATGAGTAGTACTCACAAGGAATAGTTTTGGCTCCCCCGACCGGGTAATTCCACCGAGCTCCATTACTTCTTTTTTCCCGGTGAGGGCACAAAAAGAAAAACCATTCGCAATACCCTTTCCCCAAGTGGCAAGGTCGGGCTGTGCATTGTATTTTTTGATACTCCCAGGATAATCAGTCTTAAATCCGGTGATCATTTCATCCATGATCCACAACGCTCCGTTGCGATGTGCAAGGTCAATAGCTCTGTTGAGGTAATCGGGTTCAATAGCGATCCATTTTTCGGGTTCGCTGATCACACAGGCTATTTGTCCCGAAAACTCATTGAACATTCTCTCAAGATCCTCGTAAGAATCCTGGTGGTACATGACGGTCATATCCTTTACTTCCCGCGGAATACCGTGATCACAGGAGGTCGAACCAATAAACCAGTCGTCGTAGCTGTAAAAAGGATGTTCTGAAGGTCGTGCAATTATGTTTCTCCCGGTATAGGCACGGGCAAGTTTCACAGCCGCCGTAGTGACGACGCTGCCGTTTTTGGCAAACTTGATCATGTCGTGCTGCGGAATCAGCGATAAAAATCGCTCTGCCATTTCGCGTTCGATCACAGAAGGGCGCGAGAAATTGGATCCCTTTTCGAGTTCTTCGCGCACTCGCTGGAGCACTGGTTCGTATGCATGTCCAAGAGAAACGGATGTTAGCCCCATTAGTGCATCTATGTATTTGTTGCCATCGGGATCCCAGCAATAGGGGCCTTTTCCATGGGTTATGGCAGCAGGAGACAGCAGGGGAAACTGGTCGTCACCTTTAGAATAAGTGTGAGCTCCGCCGGGAATCAACCGGTGAATAACGTTGCGGTATTCATCACTTTTTTCAAAACGGGTGATCAGGGGCAGTGAGTGGGTATAAGTGTTCATATTTTTTCAAATGAATACTAAAAGGGTCATACATCAAAACAATTCCCCCAGCCCATAGTACCAGTAATTATAATTGGTGTTTGGATTGGAGTTTCTCTTTATGAATATCCATTACCTCGTTGTCCTTTGTGAGATTATTACCATGCATTCTATACCGGTACAGAGGTACGGCAATATTGTGGATATTATATTTTTCAAGCCAGCGAAGCCGGAGGTCTTCTTCTTCTCTCGCTCTGAAAGACTCATCGTATAACCCAATGCTGTAGAGGTAATCTTTCCGGAACATAACACCGCAGGCAATGGGATGTTCAGATGCATCAACATGTTGAAGATGTGTTCCTCTTTCATCTACAATGTGGTAGTCAACTGAGACCGCATCAAGTTTATTATTCTGTTCCAGAAAGAGTTTCTGAACTTTGAGCATATCTCCGTGAATATAGTCGTCAGCATCGAGAAAAACGATGAACTGTCCGATGGCTTTCTTAATACCGAAATTACGGGCTCCGGCCAAGCCGGTATTTTTTTCCAGATTGAAGACGCGTGCGTAGGGAGTGTAATTTTCAAGAATTCGCTCTGTACCATCGGTAGAGGCATCATTGACGATAATAATTTCGTAATGATTTTTCTCGACTGATTGTTCTATTGCACTTCTAATTGCTCTTTCAACGTAGTGCGCATAATTGTAGGTAGTGATGATAAGAGAAATCATTAAACAGAATTTTATGCAGCCACTTTACGACTGGCCATTTTTGCCTTTTTTCTTACGTGATTTTTTTTCATCATCGGAATAATAATAGCTGTTGTAGCCATAATTCCCGTATCCATAACCATAACCATAGCCATAACCATAACCATAGCCGTATCTGCGGGCATATTTACCGTAGTAGTATTTCCAGCGTTTTTGTTTGATATTGTTCAATAATATCGCACTACTTCCCACCTTGCTTCGCGAAAGCATATCTTCAAGGAATCTTATTCCCTGCTTGGTGGCCTTTTCAGTATTGAATACAAAGATGCCAATGTTGACCAGTGCTTTATTCAGTAGCACCTGTGCATCGCTGATAAGCATAATAGGCGGAGTATCAATAATAACATAATCATACTTTGCCACCATTTCACTTAATATAACATCTACGCGGCTGTTGAGAATAAGCTCTGATGCATTCGGCGGAACAGGCCCCGCAGTGATGCAGTCGAGATTTTCGATCTGCGATGTAATGATCGAATCCTTGTAATCGCTGCGCCCGATAAGAAAAGTAGAGATTCCGCTTACGTTTTCAAGACCAAACATCTTATGCACCTTAGGCTTGTGAAGGTCAAAGTCGAGAACAATTACTTTCTTGCTTGCCTTCGCCAGAACGCACGCCAGATTAACGGAGACAAAAGTTTTTCCTTCCCCCGGATGAAGCGACGACACAAGAATGATTTTCTTGTCATCAGAGGGAAGCATATACTGGAGATTTGTTCGTATTGATCGGAACGACTCGCTGACATTGCCCCTTGGACTGGCTACGATAGCAAGTGGATTTGAATCATTGTCAGAGTAACTCGGTATTCCTCCGAGTATCGGAATTTTTGTGAGTGATTTCAGTTCGCGAATATTATCGATTCGCTCGAAGAATATCATACGGATAAGTCCTATCAACAGGGCGGCACCTAATCCGATTCCAAGATAGAGATAAATAATGGCATTACGGTCGGGGCCTACTACACCCAATGAGCGAGCCTTTTCGATCACACTCGCTTCAGGTAGGATTCCTGCACGGGCAATAACAGTATTTGCCTTTTTTTCGAGCAGAAATGTGTACATTTTTTCATTCACATTGAGCTTTCGTTCGAGCCAATGGAGATCGCGGATAGACTGTGGGTAATCCTTGAGATTTTCCTCCAGCTTCGCAATGTTGATCTTGCGCTCTGATATTTTGTCGCCAAGTATTCCCCTCGTTTCTCTGATATATTTAAACACCGCATTTCTAGTACTTTTTATAATGGAATCAACCCTTTGAACCCTATGGTCTTCTTCTTTCAGATCAACCAAAAGCGCCGATTTTTTGTGTTTGAGATCAGCGAGATCAGTGATCAACAGATTAATTGATCTGTCGTCCGCTTCCGAGTATAACAGTGGCGGAATAGATACCATATCATTATCAGAATAAAGAAAAGTTTCCAGTGAAGTCAATGCATCCTTCCGCATTTCGAGGGTAATCAGTTCGTCTTGTATCCTTGAAAGTTCCGTTAAGTTTTCTGTTTGTTCCCTTGATACATCTATGATATTTCTCGAATCTTTAAAGTTCTCCATTACTTTTTCGAGTGAATCCATGATCACGATCAATTCCTCCAACTGGCGGTCAATATATATCTCTGTATTCTGGTTGATAATCAACTGATTTTTGAGAGTATAATCAGTATATGCTTTGCCGAGAGAGTCAAGGAAAATTTTTGCACGTGATGCCAGTTCATCAGTACAGGTAAGGATAAAAATGCTTGAAAGGTCTTCGTTTTGGATTTTGAGCTTGCCCATATACTTTGATATGAGATATGGCATAGCATGAACCTTGAACTGGAAGTTCTGGTTTCGTACTACTTCGAGCCAACGATCATCTACGTTAGGGGCAAGATCAATCTGCAAACTATAATTGATGTCCTCGTCGAGCTTCCCAAATTCATTGATTTTAGAAATCTGTTTTCCACCGATCACATAACTAAGCTCATAGGTTTTTAAATCGAGTACTTTAACTGAGAATGGCTGATTGTAGAGCTTTTGCTCCATCCGTTTCCAGTCGGCAGTGATTTTTATCGCATCAAACTTGTCAACCTGTAATGTTTTAACCCTCCCAACGAGATAATAACTGATAGAGAAATTCACTTTTTCAAGTGTTTCGTGAATGAGGTCATAAGATCCAAGAATCCTTCGTTGATTTGTGATATCCTTAAGAATCGAATAATATCCGAGATCCTTGTTTACCCGCGCTTGGTAATCATAGGTCTCATTGGGTTTTAATAGAATCTCTGTTTTTGCTGAATAAATGCTTGCGAGCCGGTGCGACTGGAAATAAGCAATTACAAAAGCAACAAGAGAAAAGCCGATAATAATGTACCAGTTTTTACTGACGAACTTCAGTATTGGTCTTAAATCATCAGCATCTAAAAAATTGGTTCTCTGCTCGGCCATTTATTAATCAATCGGTCAAAAAGGGGCGCTAATATAGTTCACATCATATATAATATGTGAGGATTTGATTGGGCGGAGCGGTTTATCGGTGTTACACAGAAAAAAAACGCTGGAAAATCTTTTCAAATCTGAGCGGAAGAACGCGACAGAGCCTTGTTTGGCGGGAAGAACCAAAGAACGCTGGTTTTTAGAAAAGAGTGAAAAGTCAAATTATATCGCAATTACAGATATTCGTATTATTTTTGTCCACTAGGTTTTATGCAACTATAA
>JADLBA010000156.1 GCA_020848015.1 Crocinitomicaceae bacterium
ATTTGAATTCTGGTAATCTTTGTAATTGTTGCCAGGAACCGTGTTCAGAGGTGTTGACCTCTATTTCACGGGCGAAAATCAGGTGCAATTAAAAATCTTCGTTCAGCGAAAAAGTTTGTTTATCCTTATCTGCCAGAACGCCGGCCTTTTGATAATCCCCAACGCGCTTTTCAAAAAAGTTCGTCTTTCCCTGCAATGAAATCATGTCCATGAAATCAAAAGGATTGGATTTATTATAAACCTTATCGTTGCCGAGCTCAACCAACAAGCGGTCTGCAACAAACTCAATATATTGCGCCATCAATTCGGAGTTCATTCCGATCAGCTTTACAGGTAGTGCATCTAAAATAAACTCTTTTTCAATTTCAACAGCGTTGGTAATGATATCTTCCACCTGTTTCTTGGGCAGCTTGTTTACGATATGTTTGGTGTACAGCAGACAGGCAAAGTCGCAGTGCAAGCCCTCATCCCTGCTGATCAGTTCATTGCTGAAACTCAACCCAGGCATCAATCCCCTTTTTTTCAGCCAGAAAATACTGCAAAAACTTCCACTGAAAAATATACCTTCTACTGCGGCAAAAGCTATGAGACGTTCTGCAAAACTGCTGCTCTTGATCCAGCGTAGTGCCCAGTCGGCTTTTTTCTTCACGCAATCCAGCGTTTCAATAGCCTTGAACAGATAATTCTTGTCTTTTGTGTCTTTTATATATGTATCAATCAACAGTGAATAAGTTTCACTGTGAATATTCTCCATCATTATCTGGAATCCATAGAAAAACTTGGCCTCCGTGTACTGTACTTCACGAACGAAATTCTCAGCAATATTTTCATTTACGATGCCATCGCTGGCAGCAAAAAAAGCGAGAACATGCTTGATAAAATGCTTTTCATCTTCGTTCATCTTGGTATTCCAATCCACCAGATCCGCTTCCAGATCAATCTCTTCTGCGGTCCAGAAATTTGCTTCTGACTTCTTATAAAAATGCCATATATCGTGGTGTACAATCGGAAAAAGAACAAAACGATCGGGATTTTCTTTCAGGATAGGTTCGAGGTTATTCATTGGTGGTGGTTTTGGTTAGTTACTCCTTGTTTTCTGTACTCAAAAAAAACTGAATTTCCATAGCAAAAACGAGAGAAAAACAGCCTTTTTCGCGTCGAACAAATGCCTCCGACCAGGTTATTTATCGAAAGGCGGTGCTTAATCATCCGAAACTCAATAATATCAGGGCTTCCAGCGTCTCTGAATGATGTTTCCAAAGGTTTATCAAAACCATTCATTTGTCAATGCAAAACGATTAACAAGCTCCCATACTTGTTAACATGTCAAAAAGTACCTGCTCTGTATCTCTTTATCAGCAGTGAATTCGTGCGGTTTATCACTACCGCAGAATTATCTTTCTGGAAAAAATGGCGTAAATTTCTGGCACGTTTTTTTTCCCAGATAAATCACTTGAATTTGTTCACAATCCCGGTTTTCTCTTTTTCCTCTGAAAAAAAAAATGCCGGCAGAAGAGCAGTCTCCAATTATTTTTTGGAATTATTAGAAGGGAATAAACCAGTTTCCCCCATTGCTCCCCTTCTTTATTGCTGGCAAATATTGATCGCGGAAAGAGGGTATTACATCCCCCGATAAATTATACGTTTCGAAAAGGTCATTCTGTCACAACTTTAGCATCTGGCATTATTTTGCGTTTCCACCGCCTTCCGGTAGATTACCTTTGCCGGGCTTTTTTTCGATTTATTTTCCCAAATTATGATTGGCACTCTCAACAAAATTCTCAAGCGTTTCCTTGGCGACAAAAGAGAAACAGATATTAAAGAAGTACAGCCTGTAGTAGATAAAATATTGCAGGAAAGTCAGGCCATTACCACGGTCAGTACTGATGATCTTCGCACGCGCTCTGCAGCACTTCGCGAAAAAATACAGCAGCGAATCAAATCTTTCAGCGATACGATCAGTGAATTGAAATCGAGGGCGGAGACGCTTCCCGGAACTCAGTTAGAAGAAAAAGAGGCCATTTTTAATGAGGTGGATAAACTCGAAAAAGAGATCAACGAGGAAATCGAGAAAGTGCTGGAAGAAATTCTTCCAGAGGCATTCGCCATTGTGAAAGAAACCGCCAGCCGGCTGAAAAACAACCCTGAACTACGGGTAAAAGCAACCGACTTTGACCGCAGCCTCGCTGCTTCAGGCAAGGACTACGTGAGTATTGAAGGCGATGAAGCGGTATGGAAAAATAACTGGCTCGCTGCAGGGAACCGCATCACTTGGGATATGGTACATTACGATGTACAGCTCATCGGTGGAATTGCACTGCACCGCGGCAAGGTCGCCGAAATGGCTACCGGAGAAGGAAAAACACTGGTTGCTACCCTGCCGGTATTCCTGAATGCCCTCGCAGGAAGAGGGGTTCACTTAGTGACAGTAAACGACTACCTGGCCCGGCGCGACTCTGAATGGATGGGGCCTCTCTATGAATTTCACGGACTTTCCGTTGATTGTATTGATAAACACCAGCCTAACTCTGCATCACGGCGTGCTGCATACAAGGCCGATATCACTTTTGGGACAAATAATGAATTTGGTTTCGACTACCTGCGTGACAATATGGCGGTAGAAGCCTCACATCTGGTACAGCGGCAGCACCATTATGCCATCGTGGATGAGGTGGACTCCGTGCTAATTGACGAAGCCCGCACCCCATTGATCATTTCAGGGCCTACCCCACGGGGCGATCAGCAGGAATTTGATGCGTTGAAGCCTAAAGTACAATTGCTGATCAACGCTCAAAAATCTGCAACAAACGATTTCCTGACCCTTGCAAAGAAAAAACTCCAGCCTGTCTCAGGTACCTCGTCAAAAGAAGATATACAGGAAGGTGGTCTTGCCCTTTTCCGCGCATTTCGGGGCTTGCCGAAAAACAAAGCACTGATCAAATTCCTCAATGAAGATGGCATCAAAGCACAATTGCTGAAAACAGAAGGTCATTACCTACAGGACAATCAACGGGAAATGCCGAAAGCGGATGCTGAGTTGTTTTTTGTGATCGAAGAAAAACACAACCAGATACAATTGACCGAAAAAGGCATTGCGCTGATCTCAAAAAACATGGAGGACGACTCCTTCTTTGTGATGCCCGATATTGGAACCGAGATTGCGGTGATTGAAAAATCAGGAAAATCCGATGAAGAAAAAGCACGTATGATCGAGGCTCTTCACCGCGATTATAGTGTAAAGAGCGACCGTATTCACACCATCAATCAACTACTCAAAGCGTATGCACTTTTTGAGAAAGATATTGACTATGTAGTGATAGACAACAAGGTAAAAATTGTGGATGAGCAGACAGGGCGTATCATGGAGGGCCGGCGTTATTCTGATGGGCTTCACCAGGCGATCGAAGCAAAAGAAAATGTAAAAGTGGAAGCTGCCACACAGACCTATGCAACTGTTACACTTCAGAATTATTTCAGAATGTACCACAAACTGGCTGGTATGACCGGAACGGCAGAGACGGAGGCGGGTGAATTGTGGAGCATTTACAAACTCGATGTTATGATCATTCCAACCAACCGGGCTATTTCCCGGAAGGATATGGATGATAAAGTATATAAGACTAAACGCGAAAAATACAACGCTGTCATTGATGAGATCAGCCAGTTGCGCGAAGCAGGAAGACCGGTGCTGGTAGGTACTACAACCGTTGAAGTGTCAGAATTGCTGAGCAAGATGCTGAAACTGCGAGGCATTGAACACCAGGTATTGAATGCAAAGATGCACCAGCGCGAGGCCGAAATTGTGGCTTTGGCAGGACAGGCAGGCACCGTGACCATTGCTACCAATATGGCGGGTCGAGGTACTGACATTAAACTTGGCCAGGGAGTAAAAGATAACAACGGACTTGCCATTATCGGCACTGAGCGCCATGATTCCCGGCGCGTTGACCGGCAGTTGCGCGGGCGTTCGGGTCGTCAGGGAGACCCGGGAAGCAGCCAGTTCTATGTTTCACTGGACGATGACCTGATGCGCCTTTTTGGATCTGAGCGTATTGCTAAAATGATGGATCGTCTTGGCATTAAAGAGGGAGAAGTGATACAGCATTCGATGATCACCAACTCGATTGAGCGTGCACAGAAAAAAGTGGAAGAAAACAATTTCGGAATCCGAAAGCGACTGCTCGAATACGATGATGTGATGAATGCCCAGCGCGAAGTGATATACAAACGCCGGAGACACGCATTGTTCGGTGAACGCCTGAAGCTCGATATTGACAATATGCTTTTCGATATGTCGGCTACTATTGTGAGTGCGCATCTTTCTGGAAAAAATTTCGAAGCATTCCGGCTCGACCTTATCCGACTTTTCGGAATAGAGTCGCCGGTTAGCGTTGAAGAGTTTACCTTACTGAAAGAAGACGAGTTAATCATCCGTACATACACAGCGGTAGAAAAAATGTACCGCTATCGTGTAGAAAGCCTTGCGAAAGAAGCTTATCCAATCATCAAAAATATTTTTGAAAACAATACACAGAATTTTCAAAACATCGCAATTCCATTTAGTGACGGACGAAAAGCAATGCAGTTAGCAGTTAATCTCCAGCGCGCCTATGATACTCATGGTCTCGAAATTGTAGATGCAATGGAAAAGGGAATCACCCTTGCCATCATTGACCAGAACTGGAAAGAACATTTGCGCGATATGGATGACCTGCGCAACAATGTACAATTCGCATCACACGAGCAAAAGGATCCGCTGCTGATCTATAAGTTTGAAAGCTATGAGTTGTTTAAGAATATGGTGACAAAAACAAATTCAGAGATCGCCAGCTTCCTGCTCACCTGCCAGCTTCCTAAGAATGCTCCGCCTCCCCGTCAGGCAACGGCTCCGCGTACTACCGAATCTGCGAGACTACAAACCAGCAAAGCTGACGCAATGAGCCTGAATGATCGTATGTCGGGAAGCCACCACACACCGCAACCTGCACAGGCTGTTCAACCCCCTCCCAGAACAGAACCTGTTCGCGCTGAGATCAAGGTAGGTAGAAACGATACCTGCCCCTGTGGATCAGGCAAGAAATACAAAAACTGTCACGGAAAAGAAATGGTATAAATCGCCTGTATTTGATAAAAAAAAATTCGCAATGATTCATTTATAAAATGCTCCCTTCCGGGGCATTTTTTTTCAGGATGCACTCGCTGCTCAACATAGTGGACACAATACAAACCAAACCCCGCAGGGGTATTATTATAGTAGAAACCGGTGGATGCAAAATATCCAAAAACCCCGTAGAGGTGGTCCGTTTATAGATATGATGCGAGTGGTTTCCCCCCTACCCCTAAGGAAAAACTCTTCGACCCCGACAGGGATCTACTTTCCCTATTTTTCGTATTTCGTTTAAACTTTGTGAGTTTTAGGCCATCCTAGAAAGTAATTGATTGTGTGCGCGTTAGATAATTAGTTTTTCTAAAAATACCAGGCATTTTTTGCAGAGTTTTCTTTTTTGTCTGCCTCATAATGTCCCACTACGGAGTTTAGGATGTTTTGTGTTCACCATTATCCACCAGAATGTCAGCCATCCGGGTTTGGGGGAGCCGTGATCAGCCTATCTATCATTGAACTATACTGACTGACTACACTAAAAGAGATATGTGAGAGAGTGCTCTAACCAATCGTCTGTTTGTAAAGTCAATATTTCGTAAGCCTTCTGCTCAATCTATTTCTTTTCTTTGCATACAAATGGGATTCTTTGCACAAAACTTACGCTTGCTGCGCAGGTCACACGGTGTTACGCAAGCTCAACTGGCAGAGGCACTGCAGCTCAACCGGCCTGCATTGGGCGCTTATGAAGAAGGAAGAGCAGAACCGAAAATCGAAGTCCTCAAGGCAATCGCTGCCTATTTCCTTGTAACAATAGATGAACTTTTGAAAGAAGATGATACTGTTCCCGTATCGCCGCTCCGTGTGCTGCCGATTGTGATAGATGAAAACACACAGACTGAAAGAATTCCGCTGGTACCCGTACGCGCTGCCGCCGGATACCTGAATGGTTACGGAGATACTGAATTCATTGAGCAGTTAGAAATCTTTCACCTCCCGTTCAGTGAAATGTCGCACGACAGAACCCACCGCCTTTTTCAGATCGAAGGCGACAGCATGTTGCCGGTGCCCAGCGGGGCCTATATTATCACCGATTACGTTATGGACTGGGAGACTCTTAGGGAGGGACAATGCTACGTAGTGGTGAGTATCACCGAAGGAATTGTATTCAAACGATTTTATAAATCACCAGACAGGGGCACACTCCGCTTAGTTTCAGACAACGAGTTTTATGAACCCTTTGATCTTCCGTTTTCCGATGTGCGGGAAGTATGGAGAGCAAAGGGTTTTGTAAGCTTCGATCTCAATCACCAGGAGTATTTGATGAGCGCGGAAAACAGAAAAAGACAACAGGAATAAATCTCCACAGCGCTCTTTTTGCATGATGAATATTGTCATTATTGGTCATACGGTCGGTGTCAGATTTTGTATTGAGGCAATGAGGGAAAGCCCGCACCGCATAACCGCCATTTTTACCCATGAGCGGTCGCTGCACACCAACGACCTTCGAATCTTTGAAAAAAGAAAAGAACAATTTGGCGAATACGCCTACGATGTATTTAATGTCCCCTCAGATTTTGGTATTCCTGTAGTTGAGTACAAAGACCTCGCTTCAGAGGCTGATAGGATGGCTATTCATTCTTTCAATCCTGATCTTATTGTAACCGTTGGCTGCCGCGATATTCTCAAAAAAGAATTTATCGAATCATTTCAATATGTAATCAATCTGCACCCCTTTTACCTGCCCTATTTCAGAGGTGCAGGAATTGATTCGTGGATGCTGCTGCAGGGATATGCCGGAACCCAACAGCAGGCCACCTGCCACTTCATCAATCCAAAAATTGATGCCGGGAATATCATCTGCACCGAACCATATTTTATTCCTCTCGATGCAACTCCGCTCGACATTTTTAAGGTGCGTATTTCCAAATTGGGTCTATTGCTGGTAAGAGCGATAAAATTGTTAGAAGAGGGCACACAGGGTACCGGACAGGATAATCTGCAAAGCAGGTACTATCCGCGGCTATTTACCCCCCGTGATGGAAAAATTGATATTACCTCCTGGAGTGGATCGGAAATTGTCCGTTTTGTACAGGCATTCAGCTATCCTTATGACGGAGCTTTCTTCCATTATGAAGGCAAAACAATTCACGTTCTGAAAGCTTCTTTTACAGAACAGGAAGGAATTCACCCCTTTTCCTACGGTGTTATTTTTTCAAAAACAGAAAAAGAATTGTCGGTTTATTGTCGCAGAGGAGTTCTGACTTTATCACAGATCGAATTTGAAGATTCGTCAATGAACCCGTCAAAAATCAAACTTGGCAAATTCCTGAAATAGACCTCAGACAGATTCTGTTACTACCTCTTCCACAACATCCGGCATTTTTGCTTTCAGTATCCTTTCAATTCCACCTTTGAGAGTAGCTGAAGAAGACGGGCATCCACTACAGGAACCTTTCAGTTGCACATACACCTTCTTATCCTTATAGGCCTTGAAGTCAATGGCACCACCGTCTCTTTCGACAGCAGGGCGAACAAATTCATCGAGCAGATGAATGATCGCATCATCGTATTCTGTTTCTTCAAATGTGCTGTAGTCAACTTTCTCTTGTATGGTTGCTGTCGGGGATACCGTGTCGGTAGATTTTTCTCTTCTCAGCAATCGGGAGGGGACGACACTTACCACAACTTCATTGTCCATCAACCATTCGCGGATGTATTCCCGCAACTGCTGAACGATCATTTCCCAGCCCAGTGAATCATCTTTGGTCACAGTAACAAAATTCCCCGAAATAAAAACATTGGTTACAAAGGGAAAATTAAAAAGCTCTTCTGCCAACGGAGAAGACCCCCTCGCATCCGAAGGTTTCCTGTACTCAACCTGCAATCCTCCGGTAATTAATGTGCGGTCAGCCACGAATTTCATCGAAGAAGGATTAGGTGTCATTTCAGCATAAATAGAAGTCGGTATCTTTTTCTTTTCGGTCATTTTTTTGTAGTTTTCTTTGACCCGATGTGCTTCTCTCAGGCCGGCAAAGATAACCACCATCGCCCCAGCAATGTTCATTCTCCATCACAGAAGTCTTTATATAATTTTCTTTTTCACAAATTGTGTAAGTCAGAACCAATGCATCATCCGGATGTAAAATAGCGGTGTCAGAGAGAAATTCCTTCTTAGGTCAATACATTTGTGTAACGTTGTTATCCTGATACCGCTTGCACATTGCAGGATGCTCCATTTTACACGAAGATGAAACGCATTGCTCTCTTTTTTTTCATCATCATTGCCTTTGTACCTATACAGGCACAGGTGAATGAAACATTCCCCTACAACGGTGTCCGCCCTAAGCAACTTACTGCCGTTGCAATTGTACATGCCACTGTTTTTATTGATGATAAGACACAGGTAGATGATGCAACACTTCTTATTCGCAACGGGAAAATTGAGGCTTCAGGAACAGGAATAAAAATTCCCGATGACGCTGTGGTGATAGATGCAACAGGAAAATTTATCTATCCCTCTTTCATTGATCTCTATAGCGAATACGGCCTCAACAAATACACACCGGTTGAACGAAAACCAGGCCCTCAGATAGAAAGCACCCGTAAAGGAGCCTTTGGATGGAATGAAGCTATACGCCCGGATATCCGTTCTGCACTGCAGTTTGTCTGCCAACCGGAAGCCGCGGCTGAATACCGCTCAGCGGGATTTGGCACAGTACTCACCCATCGCATGGACGGTATTGCCCGCGGAACTTCAGCACTGGTCACTTTGGGAAGCAATGAAAATAACAACCTCCTGATTGCCGATGCCGCCGCTCATTACTCATTCAGCAAGGGGTTCAGTATGCAGGACTACCCCTCTTCTTTGATGGGTAGCATTGCCCTGCTCAGGCAAACATATTATGATGCAGAATGGTATAAAAAAGGAGGCGAGGCCGAAGAGCGCAACCTGTCTTTAGAAGCCTGGAATAACGAACAAGCACTACCACAAATTTTTGAAGCCAATGACAAATGGAATATTCTGAGGGCTGATAAAATTGGTGATGAGTTCGGTATTCGATACATTATAAAAACATCTGGAAATGAATACCAGCGCATCAATGAAGTGAAAAATACCCAGTGCCCGCTTATTGTGCCACTCAATTTCCCCGCTGCCTTCAACGTCAGCGATCCACACACGACACGCCTCGTTTCACTTGCGGAAATGAAGCACTGGGAAATGGCTCCGTCTAATCCTGCAACCATTGCAAAAGCCGGAATTCCATTTGCAATGACCCTATTCGGATTAAACGACAAGGCTGATTTTTTGAAAAACATTCGCAAGGCTGTTTCTTATGGCCTATCCGAAGAAGAAGCACTGGGTGCGCTCACCACTGTTCCTGCGGTACTCATTCATGCGGAACATATCATTGGAACGCTGAAACCAGGATATTTCGCCAATTTTATTATTTGTGATAAAAAAATATTCACCGAAGGTGCAACAATAAAAGAAAACTGGGTGCAGGGAGAAGCCTTTGTTATTGAACCGGAGAACCCCATATCCATAAAAGGAAAGCACCGTCTCTCTTTTGAACGTTATAGTCTCACCCTTGATATTAAAGGAGAGCCTGGCGACTACAAAGGATCATCAGCGGGAATAATAACCCGCGAAGTCGAAAGCGGAGGAGTAGCGTCAGCGCACAGCGACAGTGTTTCGTTCAAAGTAAAAATCTCGCAAAAAGGAAATTATATTTCGTTAGTGCTGAATCCGGACAGCGTCTATTCTGCACACGGCATCATCCGCCTTTCGGGCTATGTTGCCGGAGGGCAAATGGCCGGAGAAGGACAACTTTCTTCCGGTGAATGGGTGAAGTGGGAAACGAGCAAGATTCCTCCTTCGGGACTGGAGAATGAACCCGCACAGAATATATCTGAAAAAAAAATAGAGACTCCCGTTTCGATAGGAAAAATCATCTATCCCTTTGGTGCCTTCGGTTCAGAAGAACTTCCCGTACAAGAGACAGTATGGATAAAAAACGCTACAGTCTGGACCTGTGATTCACAGGGTGTAATAGAGAACGGTCAGGTACTGATCAGCGGAGGGAAAATTATTGCCGTGGGAAAATCTGTTGATCCGGGCAATTTGAAAGATGTACGTGTGATAGATGCCACGGGAAAACACATAAGCCCTGGAATCATTGATGAACACAGCCATATCGCACTAATGAGTGTGAATGAAGGTGCGCAGGCAAGTAGCGCAGAGGTACAGGAAGCATCGGTGATCTCCCCCGAAGACATTCGCATATACAGGCAACTTTCGGGTGGCGTTACTGCTGCTCAACTACTGCATGGATCAGCGAACCCGATCGGTGGACAAAGCGCAATTATTAAATTACGGTGGGGAAAAACTGCCGACCAGATGTTGATAGAGGAGGCTCCCCCATTTATCAAGTTTGCTCTCGGAGAAAACGTAAAGCAATCCAACTGGGGTGATCTTGTTACGAAACGATTTCCGCAGACCCGAATGGGGGTTGAACAAGTGTATTACGACCATTTCATTCGCGCAAAAGAATATGGAGAAGCATGGAGAAAATTCAATACGAAATCTTCCGGTAACAAAAAAAATGATGTCATTGCTGCTCCCAGAAGAGATTTAGAAATGGATGCGTTGCTCGAAATTCTCGAAAAAAAACGCTTCATCACCTGCCACAGTTACGTGCAGAGTGAAATCAATATGCTGATGCACGTTGCAGACAGTATGGGCTTCGCAGTAAATACTTTTACTCACGTTCTTGAGGGATACAAGATCGCAGATAAAATAAAAAAACACGGAGCGGGAGTTTCTACTTTCAGCGACTGGTGGGCATACAAAATGGAGGTGAAAGATGCCATTCCATACAACGGAGCATTGATGTGGAAAAATGGTCTCACCGTTGCATTCAATTCTGATGATCCCGAAATGGGTCGTCGCCTTAATCAGGAGGCCGGAAAAGCAGTAAAGTATGGCGGAGTACCGGAAGAAGAAGCACTAAAGTTCGTCACTTTAAATCCCGCTATACTGCTCCACCTCGACAATCGCATGGGGTCGCTCACAAAGGGAAAAGATGCCGACCTCGTGATATGGAGCGACAATCCGTTGAGCATTTATGCCATCGCAGAAAAGACCTTCGTTGACGGTATCTGTTATTATGACCGGAGTACAGAAGAAAAACGCATGAAAGAAATCGAAGCAGAAAAATCCCGGATTATTCAAAAAATGCTCGATGCCAAAAGTGCCGGAGAAGAAACACAGGAACCCAAAGCAAAGGAGAATCAACACCTTCACTGCGATACATTAGGCAACATTGAATAGGCAGACAAAACAAGACCCCGAAAATGACATATTCTCTATCCAACAGGCAATGACCGTAACGAATAAAATAAAAGAAAACTTAGAACGTGAATTTGCCCAGCTATTCGCGCAATGCAGTCTGTTAATCAGTACACCCTTAACCTCTCGTGCAGACCAAATCATCATTGGTCGTGCTAACCCTCGCAATCTATTAGAAGAATTTTTACCGGGAAGTATGAACCAATAAACAAAATCGAATATCGAAACTCAAAAAGAAAAGAATGAAACCCATCACACTGATCGTTGTATTTTGCTTTTTCTTCATCACACTTTTTACTGTTGCACAGTGCAATCCTGTACCTGCCCCCGAACAAAAGGGGTCTCTCCTGATCACCAATTGTATTGCCCACCTTGGCAACGGTCAGAAAATAGACAATGCTGTGGTAGGATTCCGTGAAGGAAAATTCACATTGGTGGCCGACGCGATGATTGCCAAAATAGATATGACAGCCTTTGATAAAGTTACAGATGCCGCAGGCCAGCATCTCTACCCTGGATTTATCGCTCCTAACAGTGTTTTGGGACTACACGAAATTGATTATGTCAGAGCAACAATAGATGAAAAAGAAACAGGTCTTTATAAACCGAGCGTCCGTTCGGTAATTGCTTATAATACCGACTCAGAAATCATCCCTACTGTGCGCAGCAACGGAGTGCTGATCGGGCAGGTTACTCCACGCGGCGGTATTATCAGCGGAACATCTTCTGTTGTTCAGTTTGATGCATGGAACTGGGAGGATGCAGTGATAAAAAAGGACGACGGCGTTCATCTCTACTGGCCTTCGGTAATAAACCGTACTCAAGACAAGGGAGTGATAAAATTAGAATTGTCAAAATCTTATAACGATCAATTGAGAGACATCCGCACTCTCTTTAACGAAGCAATTGCCTATTGCTCCAAAAAAGACCCGGTACATACTGATCTGCGGTATGAAGCTCTAAGGGGATTACTCAACGGGACAATGACGCTTTACATCCATGCTGATGAATACAACCAGATTGCCGAAGCTATTCAGTTCAAAAAAGAAATGCATATTGATCGAATGGTGCTGGTAGAAGGATATGACAGCTGGAGGCTTTCAAAACTTTTGAGGGAAAATAATGTAGGTGTTATGCTTCGACGGGTCCACGAACTCCCCAAATACAGTGATGATGATGTACTACTCCCCTACAAACTTCCCACAATGCTTTTCAATGAGGGAGTAATGTTTTGTTTCCAGAATGAGGGAGAATGGCCTGCAACAAACACGCGGAATCTCCCGTTTTACGCGGGTACTGCGGTAGCTTATGGTCTTCCATACGAGGAAGCAGTGAAGGCACTCACACTCAACGCTGCCCAAATGATGGGTATTGATTCATTCTGCGGCTCGATTGAAATTGGAAAGGATGCCACATTTTTCCTCTCCCAAGGCGATGCGTTAGATATGCTGACAAACCATCTCACTGCTGCTTGGATTCAAGGAAGAAAGATCAGCCTTACCAATAAACAAGTTGAACTCTACGAAAAATACAAAGCAAAGTACGACGTGGAAAAATGATTTCCTTGCATTTTGCAAAAAGCCATTTTCAATATCCTAATTTTTCTCTCACGCGAGCAAGCGTCTGTTGAGCAACTTTTCGAGCTTTCACCGCGCCGGCATTCAACTTCTCTTCGAGAGCAGAAATATTTTCCATATAATATGAATAACGCTCACGCTGGTCGGCAAACTCAGTGAGGATTGCATTCAGCAGATCGCTCTTTGCATGACCCCATCCGTAATTTCCCGCACGTAATTTTTTTTCCATATCCGCCGCCGCATCTTTCCCCGCCACTAAACCATACATTGCGTGAATAGAATTAGATGCAGCGTCTTTCGGGTCTTCCAATGCAGTTGTATCTGTCACTATCTTTTTATTGATCACCTCCTTCAATTCCTTTTCAGGAAGAAAAATATTGATGAAGTTCCCGTACGATTTACTCATCTTCTGCCCGTCAGTCCCCGGCACGTACATGGTTTCGGCATTCACTTTTGCTTCGGGGATTACAAGTGTTTCTCCCATCAGACGATTAAATGATCCGGCAATATCGCGGGTGATCTCGAGGTGCTGGAGCTGATCTTTTCCCACCGGAACAAAGTGGGCATCATACAACAAAATATCCGCAGCCATCAGCACCGGATAGATAAAAATTCCAGCATTGACATCGCTGAGATGATCCGCCTTTTCCTTAAAACTGGTTGCATTGGCCAACATCGGATAGGGAGCAAAACAGTTCAGGTACCACGTTAGCTCAGTAACCTCCGGCACATCGCTTTGACGGTAAAAAGTATTTTTCTCCGTGTCAATACCAAATGCCAACCACACAGCCGCTACCGAATAGGTGTGAGAACGAAGCATTTCGGCATTTTTGACCTGCGTCAGCGTATGCATATTAGCAATAAAAAGAAAAGCCTCATTTTCGGGGCGATTGCTCATTTCAATTGCAGGAATGATCGCTCCTAGTATGTTGCCGAGGTGAGGAATATTGGTACTTTGAATACCGGTAAGTATGCGCGACATAGACGGCAAAAATACAATGGAAAAAGGCCGCGGCAGCCTCGTGGCATTGCAGTAGCAAAATCTGCTACCTTCGCACTTCCAGTGAAAAAAATATTTACGCCGGTATATTTCCTGTACAAGCTGTGGATCGGGATGGTATTCTGGTTTACTCTGCTGTTGCTATACCCTTTTTTTTTCCTGCTTCTCAGCAGGAAACAATGGTTTGGCACTGCATTCCGCTTAAAGCGGTTCTGGTCAACCCTCTTTCAATGGTTGCTGCTTTGTCCTGTGCACCGTACCCTGTCGGCTCCTCTGCCAAAGCCCCCGTATATAATTGTTTCCAATCACAGCTCTTATCTTGATACCGTTTTTATGTACAGCGTGATTCCCGATTATTTTCTTTTCATAGGAAAAGGCGAATTGCTGAAATGGCCACTGTTCGGACTTTTTTTTCGCAAGCAGGATATTCCTGTTCAAAGAGAAAATAACCGGCAGGCTTATAGCGCACTTCAAAAAGCATATCAAGCATTGGATCGTGGCGAGTGTGTGGCAATGTACCCGGAGGGCACGATACCGCTCACCTCCCCGAAAATGAAATCATTCAAAAACGGCGCTTTCCGGATGGCGATGGATAAAAATGTCCCATTAGTTCCTATCACCTGGATACAAAATGAGCGCATCCTCAAAGAACCTTCGCGGTTGTTTGAATATTCAATGCCACGTCAGGTATTGGTTCATATCCACGCAGCCATTCTGCCGGAAGGTACATCTGAGGCAGATTTAATAAATTTGCGAAATAAGGTATTTGCAGCCATTGATTCCGTGCTGCCCCCACAATACAGAAGCGAAAATGAAAATAAACCATGAAACCGTTGAGCGCATTGCAGAACTCGCACGCCTTGACTACTCGGGAGAAGCGGCTGATGAAATCATGAACGACATGAACAAAATGCTCGATTTTGTGGACAAACTAAAAGAACTCGATACCGAAGGAGTAGAACCCCTGATCTTTATGACCGAAGAAACCAATGTGCTGCGCACCGATGAAGTAGAAGCCGAGATCACACAAGCTGAAGCCCTGTCGAATGCCCCTAAAAAAGATATGTACTATTTCCGTGTTCCAAAAGTGATCAAACAGCAATAAGCCCCCGCCTACCGTGGCAGTTCTGCAACAAAAATACAGCCTGGCTGCGGCGCTGACCCTCTCCCTCTTCCTTGGCCTGATGTCGTTTACCAATCCCGACAAGGGACCCATGAACTGGGATGTAACCGGCTATTATTTTTATCTCCCCGGACTTTTCATCCACCACGATGTCGCACTTCAAGACATCCAAAAGATGGAAGACCTCCGCATCAAATATGACCTCAGCGGAACTCTCTATCAATTTCACCCGGTGGAAGGGCGTTCCAATTTTGTAGATCAGTACCCACTGGGCATGGCAGTACTGTACAGCCCTACTTTTTTTGCGGGGCATTTTTTTGCCGGTTTGCTGAGTTATGAAAAAGACGGCTTCTCCCCTCCTTACCAATGGGCAATGATTATCTGGTCATTCCTCGTTGCAATAGCAGGAATTTTTGCGCTGCGCAGTTTATTAATGCACTTTTTCAGCGATGGAATTTCTGCATTAGCACTGATCCTCATTCTTGCAGGCTCCAATTATTTTATACAAGTTTCCCGTGGATTAACTACTCCGCACAATTACCTTTTTACACTTTATGCACTCTTTCTGCTGGCTGTAATCCGTTGGCACAAGCAGCCTGCATACCGCACCACTGCACTGATGATCGCCCCGCTGGGGCTCGCCTGCCTCGCCCGGCCTACCGAAATGGTTGCTATTGTCATTCCTGTTTTGTGGGGTTGCAACAGCACGAGTGAAATACGGCAGAGAATAAAAATACTTTTTTCAAAGCAACGATCATTCACTCTTTTTGCAATTGCGCTATTGATGCTGATTGCCCTGCCCCAGTTTATCTATTGGAAAATGACAACCGGACACTGGCTGTATATGTCCTACTCCAATCCGGCAGAGGGACTCGATTTCCTTTCTCCACATACCATCAATTTTTTATTTTCATTCCGCAAAGGGTGGTTCATCTATACTCCTCTCATGCTGATCTCACTCACAGGATTTTTCTTTTTATACAAAAAGAAAAAAAATATTTTCTGGCCGTTGATTGTCTTTTTTATTTTGAATCTCTACGTCTTATCAAGTTGGTCGTGCTGGTGGTATGCACAGTGCTTCAGCCAGCGCGCTATGGTGCAGAGCCTTCCCGTAATGGCACTGCTGATGGGCTTTACCTTGTCCTGGATAAGCGAAAAAAAATGGTATGCAATTACAGGAGGAGTGCTGATCTCACTCGCATTTCTGCAAACACTTTTTTTCCAATGGCAATATGAACACCGGATACTCGACCAGTGGCGGATGACAAGCGAGTACTTCTGGGCTGTGTTTGGCAAAACATCGGTGACAGACAAAGACAAAGAGTTGTTGCTTATTGACAGACCCTTCGATGGAAGTATGATCTTTGAAAACAAAGACCGTTACAAGGAAACGCTGTTTTTCAGTTTTGCCCATCTCATGCCGGAAGTGCTAAAAGACAAATCTCCTGGTGATAGCACAAGTTTTCCCGGTCAGAAATTATCAAAAGATGTAGAATTCACGCTGCCTATCAAAAAAAGATTCCGGGATATTACAGACAAAGACCACGTGTGGATTGAAGCCAGTGCCGAGGTCTGGTTGTCTGATAGCGCAAGCGCAGAAGACCTGTTACTCGTATGCACGGGAGACCATAAAGGCGGACTGTATGGATACCGTACCGCCGGCGTACCACCCGACTCACTCAAAAGAAATGCGTGGAATACCATCCGCATAGATTATCTGACACCTGAAATGAGGACGAAAAAAGATTTCGTCTCTTTCTATCTATGGTACCGCGGACAGGATTCTGCCTTCGTAAAAGATTTTTCAATCCGGGTCTTTGAGCGCGAAAACCAGCAGTAAAACATAATAGAGAATAGAGAAAAAAGAGTTGGGCTAAAGTGTCCTGAATTGCCTCAGTGAGGAGTATTGAGTGCGAATATTGGAAAAAGGAGAAAGTGTGGAGAAACTATGAACCCCGCACTCTCCTTCCGGTTATTTTTTCCCGCAAAACTTAAAGACGCTATTTTAGCAGAATTCGTCGAACGCTATTTTCAGGTTATCTGAAATCATCTCAGCCGTTTTTCCTTCAATATGATGCCGCTCCACCATGTGCATCAGTTTGCCGTCTTTGAAGAGGGCTATGCTTGGAGAAGAAGGAGGATAAGGCAGCATATACTTGCGCACCCGATCTACCGCTTCGCGGTCAACACCGGCAAAGGTTGTAACCAATTTCGACGGGAGTTTCGACGCGGATGTAACAGCCAACCTTACACCCGGACGCATACTTCCTGCTGCGCATCCGCAAACGGAATTCAATACGACGAGTACGGTGCCATTGCTGTTTACTGCGGCATCAATGTCTTGGGGAGTAGTCACTTCGGTAAACCCGACACTGTCGAGTTCTGCACGCATCGGTGCAACTAATTCGGGAGGATACATTTTTGAATTTTAATTTTATAGAACAAAGATACGGGCGGGATGTTCAGAGGCAACCCGTAGTTTTCCGTCTTTGATATACAGCGCTGAGTGCCTGTGCCCGGTTTTGTTCAGAAAACCCACTGCTGCGCAGCTCAGGTAATGGCACTCCGCTCAGATATCTATTAGAACAAAAACCCGCTCTATTAGGGCGGGTTCCTGTTCCGTTTTGTGATAATATTTATCTCACACAGCGGGCGTAAAGGCCACTTCCTCCGTCAGCTTGGGAGAGAATGATTTCATACGCGGATGTCATTGTTATTGAGGCGTATGCTGTTCTTGTTCCTGATGATCCTGCTGTGGAGGCAGATTGTTCTATATCAATTTTCTGAATGGGACCAAACATCCACGCCTCTTCCATATCGCGGGCGGTAAAACTGTATCTTACAGTACTTCCACCATTAGTGCTATAAGGACCCAATACCAAAGTGCCCCCATCGGCAAAGGTGATAGTCATCCTGTGATCAGGATATATTCCCCATAAACTACTTGTAGTATTTGGCCCAGTCGTCAAACTGAAAGTAGGTAATAGAAGTAGGTCTCCAATTGTTGGCAAAACAGTCATTATCGTTGTCCAACCACTTTGGGCGGTGTAAGAGGAAGTAACAGTTCTTGGCAAAAACCTTGAGATAACACCGGCTCCCGACCATCGTCCATCGCTTAACCGGGTACTCACATAATTCTGGTTGGTAGCAATATCATAGCTTGATTTTTCTTTGGTCCATAGATAATCGGGGTCTGTATCAGAACCAATAAAGTAGGCGAGTTCGTCAAAATCCGGCATCCTCCAGTCTGTATTGCCGCCTTCGGTAAGGTTTTCACAATACTGAACAGCGTCTTTGAACGAGAGTTGCGAACCGGACTTCGAACTCAGTTCCTGCGGCACACCGCTTCCACCGCCGGTGGCGGCGACCGCAGCATCAACATAATCTTTATTTACAGCATCGGTTCCATTTACCGGTGCAGGTACATTGATTACCGCATTGTTATTGACATTTAGGTCACCTTTTCCGGGATTGGGATAAAGAGCTACCCACTCTGGTGTAGAAGCAGTGCCGGCATTGTAATAAAACAGGCTGTCGGTAGTATTGAATACCGTGAGACCATTGGCAGGATTTGAAATGCTGTTGTGGTCGGCGAGACGCGGCATTAACATTCCTTTATCCGAAAAGTCAACATCGAGACCGGAAGACGGATCGGGTACGAGATTGTCATTGCTGATACGCACCTGAGCTGTAACCGTAAGAGATCCGAAAAGAATACAGGAAAGAAAATAGAGTTTATTCATAGGTAGTTAGAATTTGGTTAAAATGCACATCAAAGTTAATTAAAAATATGAGGTATGGGGAAAAATATCTCGTTCAATTCAATCGTTTCGAAAGTTTTTTTATATTCACCTCGTTATTGCTAGTGTTCCACTGAACCTGAACACCTTCTTTCGTCCCGATTGCTTAACTACACTATAACAATGAAAAAATTTTTCTGTCTTTTTGCCATCTTTTCGATGATCCATACCTGTGTCGCGCAGGTAGGTGTGAACTTTTCTGGATCTGCCCCGGATCAGTCTTCTGGTTTGGATGTTGATTTTTCAGACAAAGGATTTTTACCTCCGCGTCTCACAACTGCCCAGCGCGATGCAATTCTCAGCCCCGCTTTAGGGCTTATGATCTTCAACACCGATTGCAACACGCTCAATCTTTATTACGGATCAGGATGGAGTTCCGTCATCACTGACAACATGAATACTCCTTCTGCTGCAGGAGTTATTTCTGGGTCTTCTTCAGTATGTCCGGGAACGAGCGGCGTGAATTTTTCTATTTCCCTTGTCAAGGGGGCATCTGACTATGTGTGGCAATATAGTGGTTCCGGCTTTTACCTCGCAAAACTGGATAGTACAGGAAACGGATGTTGTGCCTCTGGAAACGGAGGAACAGCAAGCAATGGAGGAAGCGATACAACAGGAGGCTCCAGCAATTCAGGCGGTACACTTGGAAATGGCGGAGGAAATGCCATCAGCGTCGGCAGTCTTAACGTTCAGTGTAATTAATTTATAACATTCAAACAAATGAGTAAAAAAATTTTTCTTATTCTACTTACTTGTACCGTGATAATAGCTTTTTCATCGGCACAAGGGATCAAGGTCAGCACATCACCTGGAACACCTGATTTTTCATCTATTCTGGAGCTCGAG
>JADLBA010000157.1 GCA_020848015.1 Crocinitomicaceae bacterium
TGAGGTGAAGGTGAACAAACCGGTTTTTTCTCACTAAGGAAAAAACATAATCTTTACCGGAGCCTAATTTCAACAGGTGATCAAAATTTTTATAAGGAACAGCGCCATTGACAGCAATAATCTCATCTCCGTACCAAAGTCCCGCCCTGTCAGCCGGGGAGTTGGGAGTAATTTCACTGACCTGCAGACGGCTGTTGCTTTCTTCCACACGAAATCCGAGGTATCGTTCATTCCATTTAGCTCCCGGCAACTGCTCTATAATGAGACCAAGGTATTCAAAAGATACTTGCAGCCAATGCATATAATCCCCATGACCATGAACAATTTCTTTAAATAATTCAACAAAAGATATACCGGCAGTTTCTTCGAGGCATTTCATATAATCATCGGAGCAATACCCTGATTTTGTTTTCCCAAAACGTTCATACATTAGTCGCATAGCATCATCAAGGGATCGTCTGTCGGAGGTCGCTCGCATTATTTCAATGTCGCAAATAAATGCGACAAGACAGCCTTCGTTATAGATCGATACTTTTCTCCACGGGATACCAGAACTGTAACCATCAAGCCAGGTATCCCAACTGCTCTCCGCTACTGAATAATTTTGCCTCCCATAATTATCGAAATGTGTCTGGAGGGAAGTAGAGAGAATATCGAACCATTCTATCTCACTATAAATGCCCGACCGGAACAACAGCAGATCGCCGAAATAGGTTGTCACACCTTCGGTAATAAAGCCGGACTCACAATAGTTTTCCCTGGTAAAATCATACGGCATCATTTCTATCGGGCGAATGTTTTTGACATTCCACGTATGATATAGTTCGTGGCAGGAGATACCCAGCAACCTGTCGTAAAATGATTTATTCATAAAATCGGCTGCCGGCCCCATGGCAATGACGGTTGAGTTGCGGTGTTCGACTCCGTGTCGAACAAAAAAAGGTGTAAACTGAAAAAGAAAAAAATACTCACTGCAGGGCATATCGCGGAAAATACGGATATGCAATTCACTGAATGCCTTAAACTCTTCAATCAGACGCTCTTCATCAATCCGGTATTCGCCCTGAATCACCAGATGAAATAGATAATTGTCCACCGAGTAGTTGAGGTGTCTCAGCGTTCCGCTGGCAATCAATGGGCAATCTGCCAATTCATCAAAGTTATCGGCTCTTAGTCTGTGTGGTCCTTCCTTTTTCAAACCACAAGCGATTTCATATCCTTCGGGTAATGAAAAATCAATGATATAGTTTAGCTCCGGGCGTTCAGGATCAAAGAAAAAACAATTTACCGGGTTGATGTACAATTGGTCATCATCGAGATAACTCGAACCTGCATTGAGTTCTGAAGCATAGTATTCATAATGAATCATTACCTCATCAATTCCTTCAGCATCTATACACCATAGGTCTTTTGTCCTTTTTGTAAATGAAAGAAGTTCTCCTTTTTTTCCAGTTGCTTTCCACCCTCTGACATTCTTTGAAAAATTTCCAAGCTCATACCTGCCCGGCCTCCACGATGGCAATTGCAACAACAATTCATTTTTTCCAGGATTCAGGAAACGTGCTTCAAACGAAATAAAATGCCGGTGAGGATACTTAAACGAAACGTGGTAATGGATCATTTCAAATAGGCGCTTTATTAAAAGTCATTTTACAATTTGCATAATCGGTTCACCGATACAGGCATTAGTTGGCGGGATTTTACAAATAGCCGCAACAGTAGGAGCAATATCGCAAATAGAATGAGGTGCAAAACTTTCACCCTGGTTAATTCCATAGCCGAAAAATAACAGCGGAACATGCGAATCATACATATAAGGGGATCCGTGCGTAGTTCCCTGCAATCCATATTCAATATATCCAGGTTTCAACACGTAAATTACATCTCCCGAGTTCTTTTGTGAAAAGCCCAGTTGGACTTTGCTCCCCATTTTATCAGTAAATGAAGAAGATGAAAGATCGGATGAAGAATAAGTCATTGCTATTTCATCGTACTTGAGAAGGAATTGCCGTACATCTTCCTGAAGGCTGCGCAGGGAAAGGTTTCTGGCGCGCACCATATCGTGATTCAAAAAAATATTCTGGTTAGATTCATTAATTACCCATTTTCCGGCACCGTATTGTGTAAATAAATACGACTGCAATTCATTCACCATCCTTTCTGATTTCCAGTAACCCGCAGCAGCACTGTCAGTTTTCATGTATCCGGGCGTAGGGGTTCCGCCGTGATCCGCAGTCAGAAAAACAAGATAAGCTCCTTTCCCGATGGTCTCATCAAGGTATTTTAGAAAGGCGGCGATGTCCCTGTCAAGACGGAGATATGCATCCTGCGACTCACGAGAGTGGATGCCAAACTGATGCCCGATGTAGTCAGTAGCAGAAAAACTCAGACACAACATATCGGTGTATTCATCGCGCCCCATCTCTTCTCCTTCGATGGCTGCCTTAGCAAAATCTATCGTAAGTGTATTGCCAAAAGGCACCGACTTCAAGAGATCATAACGACCATTCTGTGCTTTTAGATCAGATAGACGATAAGGGAATACAGGTCTAATAGTCCCCTTAAAAGGTTGTTCAAATGCATTGTTATCAGCAGAACTTTCGTCGTAAAATGATTCATCAAGCAAAGGGTACCAGTCCTGACTGAGGTATTCATCCGGTTTTTTTCTTGCATTGAAATATGTCACCCATCCCGGCAATTCTTTCATATACCATGAACTCGTTACCCAAACACCTTCACTCTCCCCTACAAACCAATAGGCAGCATCGGCGGTGCGTCCGGCAGGTAAAATGGATCCACGATCCTTGAGGGCAATACCGATAACTTTAGAGCGCTTATTGGAAAAGAGCTTCAGCTCATCGCCGATGGTGGTGCTTTGCAGATAATGTGGAGACATTTTCCCGCCAGGCAGGGATGTTCCAATCCCAATTGCCGCAGAATCAGCAGAACAATAAACAAACTTGCCCGTGCTTCTCTCAAACCAGTCATTGGCAATAATGCCATTGTATGCAGGAGTACTCCCTGTAAAAATAGCAGCATGACCAGGACCTGTATAAGTAGGTGTATAGGGATACTGAATATTTCGAGCAAAAAAGCCTTCTTTCACCATTCGCTTAAAGCCATCGTTGGACAAATCTCCCCAGTATTTATCAATATAGTCGTACCTCATCTGATCTACTGTAATGCCCACAATCAGCTTAGGGCGCATTGGAGCGCCCGTATTGTATGTTCGCGCAGCAGAAGTGGTGGCTCCATCATTTCCGGTAGCTGTTACCTGCGCCTGCAAGTGATAAATAAAAAATATCAGAAAGCCCGACAAATAAATTCTAATCATCATCATTTTTATGAGCGCCAAAACTACAAAAATGAAAGCCTTGTGCCTCTATGAAGATAACCAGAATCCCATTAGAAAACAGATTTTGGGAATAGGGATTAACTATTCATTCGAAAGATAAGGAAGATTGCGCCCAGGCTCAAAATCAGATTCAACAGAATATGAAGTACGGCAATACCGCTATATCCCTGCTGAACCAACTGAACTGTTTCAAGACTGAATGCGGAAAACGTACTTAGCCCTCCGCAAAAGCCAGTTCCTAATAAAAAAAGCAGACGATGGTCTTGCTGTTTTGGAAGAAAAAATACTGCAAGAATGCCCAGTATAATTGCAGCAATAGTATTGGCAAACAAAGTACCTGCTGGTAGTGATCCTGTGAGACCTCTGGTATAAGTTCCTATTGCATAACGGCACACCGAACCTATGCCTCCACCAATAAAAACGAGTAAAATATTCATGTAAGAATTTTTGTTTTTACAAAAAAACGAAACCACTGCGCGGTACCCCAGCCAATAGAAGAGCCGAAAATCAAACCGGCCAAAACATCGCCGGGATAATGCACCCCCAAGTATATCCTACTGAAGCTGATCAATAGGCACCAGGTTACAAGGAATAGAATGACTATTCGGTTGACCGGCCTCATCACAATGATAAAAAACGTGATAATCCCTGAATAGTTAGCAGCATGACTGGAAAAAAAACCATACAATCCCCCCCGGTAAAATTCTCCGTTCTTTTCACGCACCAAGTGTATCAATCCTTCCAGCGAAGGTTCATGACTCGGACGAAGGCGCATAAAAATATTTTTGAAAAGCATTACGCTGCACCGGTCGCACATTGTAATAATCACTGCGACTGACAACACAACGAAGACAAATGATTTTCCCGGGTATTTTTTATATAACAGGACGAGCAACACAATAAAAACCGGTATCCATACGATCGTCTTGCTGAAGTACCACATCGGCAAATCCAGCCATGCTGCATAATCTCCGTTGAGAAGGAGAAATAACTGACGGTCTGCATTCAAGAGGGTATTCAA
>JADLBA010000158.1 GCA_020848015.1 Crocinitomicaceae bacterium
ATCATTTCTCTTGCCTCACTCGCCATTCTCATAATTCTTCAACATCCGTTTTCAAAAAATTTAAAAATGATTCCGGCACCATTAGTAGTCGTTGTCTTTGGCGTTATACTGAATATCGTTTTCATCAATGCTTTTTCAGGCTACTCTCTCAAACAAACACAGCTCGTAAATATTCCTCCAAACGTCTTTGCAAACATTTCTCTTCCTGACTACACTAAGTTTTTTTCAAATGCTGAAATCTGGAAAGATGGAATATTAATCGGACTTCTCGCAACCCTTGAAACCCTGCTTTGTATTGAAGCGATTGACAAGTTAGACAAACGAAATCGCATTACTCCCATTAATCGCGAACTCGTTGCTCAGGGAATTGGCAACATGACCTGTGGATTATTGGGTGCAATACCGATAACAGCAGTAGTGGTAAGAGGCTCTGCCAACGTGGATGCAGGAGCAAGAACAAAACTTTCTGCATTTACTCACGGGCTTTTTCTCTTGCTTGCTGTAGTATTTATTCCGATCTTACTTAATAAAATTCCTTACGCCTCTCTCTCTGCAATTCTTCTCATTACAGGTTACAACCTGACCAACCCAAAATTGTATCGCAATATGTGGGAATTGGGATGGAATCAGTTTATCCCTTTCCTACTTACCATCATCATTATTTTGGCTACAGATTTATTGATCGGGGTGAGCCTCGGATTATTGATTTCTGTTTATTTTATTATCCGGAATAATTTCAAGGCCGAGTATAGAATTACTAAAAGAATAGTAAATGGAATTGAAACAGAATACATCAAACTCAACAGCAACGTAACCTTTTTAAATAAAGTAAGTCTTAAAAAAGCGTTAGATGCAGTCCCTGAATACAACAAATTGACTATTGACGGGAGTGAATGCAATTTTATTGACTATGATATCTTGGAAATCATCAGTGAATATGAAAGTAAAGCACGTGACAGACATATTGAACTACATCTGATCGGGATCGAAAAAGTAAACATTTCCGCTATACATTAAATGGAAGGGCGCAACACAATAAAAACACCGCCAAGAACCGGATAAACCGTTAATGGCGGTGAATACTGGTCAGAATGGAATCAGAATAAATATTTACTGGGGCAGAACCTTCTTTTCTAATTGTAAAGCTTTCGGAAAGAGGATATTATTCTCCAGGTGAATATGCTGATGCAGGTCCTGCTGAAATTCCTGAAGCTTTGCAAACAACACCCGATATGACATACAGGCATCAACAGGAGGCGTAAATTGGTTGCTCAGATCTTTGATCTCTTCCATTGCATCACCGGATGAGGTATGCTCGGTTTCCATCGTGCTGATAGGATTTGCAATAGTGCCGAAGGGTGGTGGTTCAATGGTCTTACCTGCCTTTTCCGCTTCTACCAAACTTTTTATATACGGAAATAAAATCATTTCCTCCTTATTCATGTGAAAAGAAAACTCTTCTAATACCTGCATGGTATAGTTTTTTATTTCAATCAGTTCAGCATGAGCATCACCATGCACACGAGCCACTTTATGGCAGAGTTCATCTAAAAACGGAGCTGCTTCTTTCACATATTTATGATGATTATTAATAATGAAATCAGCAAGAAAATCTAACTCCCAAGTCTTGAAATTATGAGTTGAACCAGAGCCTTTCTGTACCGCTTTGAGGTCAGCCTCAACCGTAGCCGGATCAATCCCTCTTTTTATGCAGGCCTCTTCCACAGTCCGCTTTCCCCCGCAACAAAAATCAATACTATATTTTTTGAATACTTCTGCAGTTCGCCAATCATTTGCTACCAATTCCCCAATAGTCACTTTAGATACTGATGTCATGTCTGTTGTTTCCATAATTTTTTAAATTTTAAAGGCATTTTTTTCTGGTATAAAAGTAAAGATTCCATTTACCAGCATTTATGAGTAATATCATAGCCCTCAATATCGCCCCTTAAAAGGACATAATCATCTTTAAATATCTAAATTTGGAGCCGGACAACGGCCTCTTGTATTTCAAAATTTAAAATATGATAAAATCCAAGGGAACGAAATCCCCTGAGCAATCCAAGGTTATAAAAACAGAAATTGTGTGCCCCAACGACACAAACCCGATGGGAATTTTGCAAGGTGGCCAGCTTGTACAATGGATGGATATTGCCGCTGCAGTTTGTGCACAAACGCATGCAGAAAAAATATGCGTTACAGCATCCATTGATAAAGCCCGCTTTTTTGCACCTGCGAGAGTGGGCGACATTATTCATCTGGAGGCCGTTATCACCTGTGCTTTTACTTCCTCAATGGAGATTTATGTGAAGGCCAACAAACAAACTATCGGACAACCGCACAAACACCTCATCGGCGATACTTTGTTGACATTTGTTGCCATAGATGATCAGGGAAATCCTGCATCCGTATTTAAGATAAAGCCCACAAATAAAGAAGAACAACAGCGATATGAGGAGGCAAAGAGCAGAAGGTCAGGAAGAAAGTGATATCCTGATCATTGGTGGAGGTATTGGAGGACTGGCGGTCGCCATTCATTTAACCGAGATGCTTCCGGACAAGAAAATTACACTCATTTCAAAAGATAAACCAGGAGAATCAAACTCCATTTATGCTCAAGGGGGTATTGCTGCTGTTATGAATACCCTTACCGATTCATTTGAAAAACATATCGCCGATACCCTTCGCACCGGAGACGGACTTAGTAACCCCCAAGTGGTAGAAATGGTTGTAAGAGATGCCCCTGAGCGCTTAAGGCAAGTTATGGAATGGGGAGCTGCTTTTGACCAAGATGATGCAGGAAATATGCTGCTTGGACTGGAAGGGGGGCACTCATCTTCCCGCATTGTTCATGCAAAGGATAAAACCGGTTTCGTTTTGGTAAATGCCCTGCTAAAGAAATTGGAGCAATTTCCCCATGTTTGTACCCAGTGGCAAACTTTAGTGGTTGACCTTCTTTTTTCAAACGACCCTCAAAAGAGTGTTTGCGGAGTAAAAATTATTCACAAACACAGCACCGTAATACAAACAATAAATGCACCTGTTGTTATCCTGGCAACTGGCGGATCCGGGCAAGTGTATCCACTTACCACAAACCCATCCATTGCAACTGGAGATGGTGTTGCTATGGCCTTTCGAATGGGGGCTTCCATATCGAATATGGAATTTGTACAATTTCACCCTACGGCATTGCATACCCCAACTGCCAAATCTCCATTTCTTATTTCTGAGGCTGTACGTGGAGCCGGCGCCTACTTAGTTACATCTGATGGCAACCGCTTTATGTTTGCTTATGATAATCGCGCCGAACTTGCACCAAGGGATATTGTAGCGAGAGCTATCTATTCCGAACTGAAAAAACAGCAAACCTATCTCGACTGCAGACATCTTCCGGCTGACAGATTAATTCAAGATTTTCCCATGATCTACTCTACCTGTCTGAGCTACGGATTTGACCTGACGAAAGACCTGATTCCTGTAACCCCTGCCGCACATTACCAGTGCGGCGGTATTGAGACCGATGGAAATGGACGAACCAGCATCCATCGTTTATATGCCATTGGCGAGTGTGCCTGCACCGGGCTGCATGGTGCAAACCGGCTGGCATCTAATTCACTGATAGAAGCGCTGGTTTTTGCCTTTCGCTGTGCATCAGATATCAGCCACAAAATGCAATGGGAGAAAATTATTCCCCGAAAACTCACCATGCCGAATACTAATAATACACCTATCCCTGACAACAAATTGCTATCAATTCAAGGCAAAATGAAAGAATGTATGGCCGATCTTGCCGGAATTGTCCGCTCAACAGAATCGCTGCGCAAGGGGCTCCATGAAATAGAAGAACTCAAAACAAGCGTTGAGCACTTAGTGAGTATCGCTGAACCAAATTGGCTGCTGTTTGAAACACGCAACCTGCTAACCGTAGCAATGCTCATTTTCCAACAATCGCTTGAGCAAAAGCAAAACAAGGGAACATTTTACAATATTGACTTCACAAAAACTGAGAAAACAGGAAGAACAGATACCTAATAGTTAGTTATCACTGTATCGCATCCACTCCTCCGCCTATTATAGATTAGAAATTATTCAAGGGCTCTCTCCAAAAACTTTGCTACTGGTATGGCACACCTATAATGTTCCATTACAATATCAATCAATCGCGGTTATTGTTAGCCGCCAGTCCTTTGAAGAACTTCATAAAATTATTATTGAAATAGATCATTGAAAAAAATATTTTGTCCGAAGGATATTGGCTCTAATATAGCGCAAATGAAAGATCCGTCTCTGGTTAAAAACGGCTTTCATGCACCTTCCCTCTCTCTCATCCGATCTTATATATATATATTTTTTCCAGCGTATTCAGAGGATTCAGGAAATTGAGAAAAATATCGAACCAACCCGGATAAATTGTAGTACTATAAGTCAGGCCGGGAAAAAGTTCCTGCATTCGCTGTACCCGTTCTTCAATGTCATTATCATTGATGAAAAGAATATAGTTTGGCACCGGTTGTGGAGTGAGTGCATTCCGCATCGCCTCCTCACTTTTCTCCATTATAGAAACAAGATATTCAACATCTGTCTTCTCGCTGAAAACATAATAGTGTACCCATTTGCCAAGGTAATACTCGGGAACAAGCTGGCCTTCTTCAGTATAGGTAAATTCCTGAATGAAATTCCTGCAATCTCCCTGCCGGTTGAGATAGAGCATAGCTTCTACCTTGCTCTTCTTCGAATACGTAGTTGACATCACAAATAGTACAAGCGTATTCACTATCCAGAAAAAGCGCCAGAGTTGGCGATGCAGCGCTTCTCTCGTTTTCCAGAAAGCAGAGTGTGCAACAAAATCACTCCATCCAATCACTCCGAGCAATACTATAAAAGGAATGGCCGGAAAAAGAAAGCGCTCCTGTTTATTAGGAAACAAAAGATGAAATACTATGAAAAAAAGAACAGGCAGGAAAATCAGCAGATGCTTTTTCCAGCACCGGAAAAAACCGAAAGCAAGAAATAAACTGACGGGCGGAAGTATCACATATCCGATCAGACTGAGATAAGTGAGGGGAGCATTCGGATACCCGCCCGCGTGACTCTTATTGTATTCAAAATAACCCAACAAGTGTTGAAAAGGCCTACCTCCCCACAATACCACATCATCTGACTGAGTGAGAAAAAATGCAGCAAACGAAACGATTCCGAAAACTACCGCTTTGAAAAAATTTTGCTGTAATAATAACACCAGTCCCACTCCACCAACTATGAGTACCGTCTGATAGCGAAACCCAACGGCAAGCCCCATTACAAACGCTGCGGCTATAACATTCTTCCAATAATATCCAACGGGTGCTGGCAGAAAAGAAGAATAACTCCTTCTCTCAGTTGTTCCATACAGGCAGGTGCCTTTGACCAATAGAAAAAATCCAAACAATAGTGGTGGCTGGCAAACAAATTCCACCAGGTTGCGCACCGAATAATTTGGAATCACACCAATCAACGCGAGCAAAATTGCTACTCTGAAGGCATTCTTTTTTCCCGAAATCAATTCGGAGATACGGTAAGCAAGAAAAACCGTCAGCAGAGAATACGCCGCATGAATCAGTCTCATCAGGTACATCTGCGTATCCGGATTATCAATCCCCAACAGATGAAATACTTTAAAAAAAAGAAACAAAAAACCCAGATAAAAAAAACTGATCGGTTCAGGCACTGCCCGGTTGTTTCCTATACCCGGCAGCCAGTTATTAAAATTATGCCCCGCCGCCCAGCTCGATGAAGGCTCTACCGTAAGGAAATGATCGTCGTGCCACATATACCCTTTCGCAAAAAAAACCGCAAGCAACCTGACGATAAACGCCGTCACCAGTACAGCCTGCAACGGGTGATCTGAATACCATTGTCGGATAGAAGAGATCAGCTTCATATTCTTATGCCTGTATCACTCCGACATTGTAAGGCCGCTCAGCAGGAGCGTGACTGGCTGCTTCAATACCCATACTGATCCACTTTCGGGTATCTACCGGATCAATAATGGCATCAAGCCATAACCGCGCAGCGGCATAATACGGCGATGTCTGTGTATCGTAGCGATCCTTAATCTTAGTGAATAACTCCTCTTCGCGTTCAGGGGTAATTTGTTCTCCTTTTGCCTTCATGGAAGCAACTTCAATCTGCAACAGCACCTTCGCTGCCTGTGCGCCGCCCATTACTGCAACCTGCGCTGTAGGCCACCCTACAATTAGCCTCGGATCATACGCCTTTCCACACAGTGCATAATTTCCCGCTCCGTAGCTGTTGCCGATGATAATTGTGAATTTAGGTACTACACTGTTCGCTTGCGCATTCACCATCTTCGCCCCATCTTTTATAATACCTCCATGCTCACTGCGCGACCCCACCATAAATCCAGTAACATCCTGCAAAAACACTAAAGGGATATTTTTCTGATTGCAGTTCATTATAAATCGGGAAGCTTTATCAGCACTGTCACTGAATATTACGCCGCCAAACTGAAGACCGTCTTTTTTGCTCTTCACCATTTCGCGCTGATTGGCTACAATACCCACCGACCAGCCATCAATGCGTGCGTACCCACAGACAATCGTTTTTCCATATTCAGCTTTGTATTCAGTAAAATCACCGCTATCAATAATACATTCGATCAGTGAACGTATCTCGTAGGGCTTGGTTCTTTCATCGGGGAGCAATCCATAAAGATCTCGTAAAGGGCGGCTGGCTGGTTGCGGCTTTTCTCTGCTAAAACCGGCGGAAGCTCCTGCCCTTCCAATCTTGTCTATAATATTCCTGATCGTAGTCAGTGCATCTTTATCGTCTTTCGCTTTGTAGTCCGTTACACCCGATATTTCACAGTGAGCGGTCGCACCACCGAGTGTCTCGTTGTCAATATCCTCGCCTATGGCTGCCTTGACTAGATAAGATCCCGCGAGAAAAATAGTACCCGTTTTATCAACGATCAGCGCTTCATCACTCATAATAGGCAGATAAGCTCCTCCCGCCACACAACTCCCCATGATTGCCGCAATCTGAGGAATACCCAGCGAAGACATAATAGCGTTGTTGCGAAAAATGCGGCCAAAATGTTCCTTATCCGGAAAAATTTCGTCCTGCATTGGAAGATATACTCCTGCACTATCCACGAGATAAATAATCGGAATCCTGTTTTCCATCGCGATTTCCTGAGCGCGCAGATTTTTTTTACCAGTGATCGGAAACCATGCGCCGGCTTTTACCGTCGCATCATTGGCCACCACCACGCACAGTCGCTTTTGTACATAACCCATTACTACTACAACACCACCGCCGGGGCATCCTCCCTGCTCTTCATACATTCCTTCTCCGGCAAAGGCTCCGATTTCAATTCGCTGTGAGTCCTTATCCAACAGGTAATCAATTCTCTCACGCGCACTCAGCTTTCCCTTTTCGTGTTCCTTTTCTATCTTCTTTTTTCCGCCGCCTTCATAGATTCTATCGAGCTTTCTGCCAAGTTGCCCCACCAACTGCATCATCTTGTCTTCATTGCGGTTGAACTCTAGG
>JADLBA010000159.1 GCA_020848015.1 Crocinitomicaceae bacterium
AAAAACTATGTGCCGACATCAGAATGAAACACGAAGAAAACAAAATCAGTGGTGATTTAATTTCCTTTGGTATGATTAATAAAAAATATTTCATGTATGTTGATTTTTGCTGAGTCATTAAAACTTAAAGATTCTTCATACCTGGTTTCCCCAAAAAGGACTTTTGCAAATCCTTAACGGCCTATATTTAAAAAGGTTACATATTTTAATGCCATTTCTATTTTTAAACTATTTTGATATTTTCAACCAATGCCACAAAACTTCAGAAATTTGTATTAGGCTATTTCTGGATAGAAATGGTGTAAAATCACTCCTTTGAATAATCTTGGCGATAGTGAGAGTTGGACAGCGGGTTTTTGGAACGTTAGGGATCGTTTGCCCTCTTGAAGAAAGTACAAGCGGATTCTAAAATCTGTAACTATACGAAAAGTCTGCTCTGAATTCCTGATAAGCAAGCACTGAATACAGATTAGCTGAGAAGTTCGCACGAAGATTGAGTTGATGTTTTTTTTTCAATAGATAGCCGAGACCGGTTCCTGTGAAAATTACTGCCCCCCGAAGCCGGGAAGCTGAATAAGTAAGATTAGAACCTGCACTGATTGTCCAGGACAGTGGTGAACGGGTTGTAGCATTATATATCCTTGCCGATGGGTTAATCCTGATAGAATTATTCGCAGCCCCATATTGAAAAATTCCTACGCCCAGTTCAGGGGCTATACGTTGCTTTTTCCTGAAAATAAAGTCATACGACCCGCGAGCAAAAACGTTTGCATAATCCCTGCTGCCCGTTATTCTGTTTTGCCGTGAACCCACTGTGATAGCAGAAATGACACGTCGTGATCCGGGCAACTGCCAGTTGCCCCCGGCCTGAAAATTGTGTGTTGTCGAATGTGATAAAAGTGTTGCCTCAGATGCTTGCCTCAGCCGGAACAAATGATAGCTGAGATTTCCCGAAAATTTTTCTACTGTTCTGTACATCACCGAGATGTTACCCATCGTCTTTGTCGTAGTAGCCTTCCTGTGCTGAATGATGTTATTCTTTTCATCACCTGCACCGGCAACAATACTTAACCGGTTCTGCAAAAAATTCAGTCGTGTATTAATACCCGCTTTGATGCGGTCGTTTTGAATCGTGAGCGCACTGAGGGAGGTGTAGTCAGGATCAATCCGCTCGTAAGTTACTCCCACACTGTGATCCTTCAGCCGGTACTCCAGCGCGAATGCCGCAGCCGTAAAATACTGCGATGAATAGCGTGGGTGATAGAACGACAATAGCTCTTTTTTCAACGGAAATGATTCATCAATGGTAATAGTATCTTTTCTAGTATCTCGTGTAAGCGCACTGAGTGAACCGTCTAATGAAAGGTAAAACCGCTTTGCGATTCGCTGGCGTGAAGTAATTGCTATTACTGCATTTTCCTGTGGTGCAGGGTATGAATGGATATTTTCAGGTGAAAATCTGCTCGTGTCATCAGCAGATTTTATCACAATAAGATCTGCATGGTTCGATGGTCTGCCCGCTCCAATCCTGACCCCCATGGATCGTCGGGCAAATGATGAGAACTCCGTAACGTTGCCGGAAGGAACGGAGGTTTCTCTTCGCAGGTTGCCGTAAAACGCAGAGAACCTGAACTTTCCAGGCATCAGATCAATACCGGCTCCCCAGATGGTTCGCCCATTCGCTGAATAAGGGGAGTAATTGTAATAACGGTGTCCGAGGTGAACGGTGATCCATTTGTATTGAGGAGAAATACCGATCCGGTTGAATGCCTGTTTGTACTGATCTGCCAGTGTTCCCAACTGAATAAGCGATGAAATGGTGAACTTGCCGTAACTCAACCGGGGGTCGGCATAAATGTTTCCAATAAACGGCGGACGCGAGGAATAATTATTGTTGCTTTGCCACAGGTATCCTGCTTCTGCCCTAATACCTCCGCTAAGATGTGGTTTCGGTTTCAGTTCCTGTGCATCGCTGTGAAATAGACAAAATTTTCCAACGATAAAAAAAAGAATAGAGCAGGTATGTTTCCATCGCGGCACCATTACTTCTTTTTCGGGTATTCTATGATCAGTGGGGCGCTAAATAGAAAATCTTGATCGAAACTCATGACTTCGTACCTATAGTTATTGCCTGGAAGTATGTATAGGTCGCGGAACTGATTCTCCGTTTTTGCAAATTCGCCGATGTCTTTAGACTCCCCTGTTGTAAGATTCTTTCGACGGATAAAAATTCCTTTAATCTGATTACTTTCAGAAGGTTTCCACATAATGATTACTTTGTTTCCATCTTTTACCGCATTGCCAGAGGTAGGGGCGGGGAGTTGTTTTTCTCTTAGGTAATCAATAGAAAGCGAACTTGACTTTTCCGATTGGTTGCCACTGCTGTCTTGTGCGATAATCCAAAAGGAGTAGTAACCATCTTCCGGTATTTTGAGATCAGCAGAAAGTTGACCGGTTCTTTTTTCTTCGATGAAATTTCCGCTATCTTTCCTTTTTGAAACTACAATAAATTCTTTGAGGTCTCCCGTGGGAAACTGTTCCCAGTTAAGAGTTATGATACCATTTGATTCACTTATGGATTTTAATTCGGGAGCAGAGGGTGGATATTTATCAATGGCACGAGCTCTGACCTCACTTCCTTTCCTGCTTCTGTTATTGTGCTGATCCACTGCATACACAAGGTATGTATGCCATCCCTGATCTGCAGGGTGGAGGCTGTCTGTAAAGGAGGTTTCGACGATTGGTGCGCGGGTGAGAATAAAGTTGGTAGAAGAAAACACAGGCCC
>JADLBA010000160.1 GCA_020848015.1 Crocinitomicaceae bacterium
AGAAGGTGCTGTTTCTGTTACAGCTTCCAATACCTGCGGCACCAGCGCTGCGTCCACACTGACAACTACGCTCGAAACAATCTGTTCACCACTCACCTTTGTATTTACCGGTACCCAACAAACATTCATTGTGCCCACTGGGGTTACATCTGTGCAACTTGAAACTTGGGGGGCTCAGGGGCAGTCGCTTGCCGGCAATGGTGAGGGAGGCAAGGGAGGTTATGCAAAAGGCAATTTGACCGTCACCCCGGAACAAACCCTTTATATCAATGTTGGTGGACAAAACGGGTACAACGGTGGTGGTACTGGAACGTTGTATGCCGGCGGCGGTGGCGGTGCATCAGATGTACGCAGTGGTGGTAGCAGCTTAAACAACCGGGTCATTGTGGGGGGCGGTGGCGGTGGCGGCGCGCACTTTTACGACAGCGGCTCAGGAAATGGTGGGGGCGGCGGCGGCGGCGGCGGCGGTGGTGGTACAGGCGGTGCGGGGGGAGCCTCCAATGTCAATCCCGGTGGAACACCCGGTACTATCGGAAGCAATGGGAACGGTGGCGATGGAGGCTCCTTTCAGGGAGCAACTGTAGGGCTTGGTGGAGGTATAGGAGACCAGGCATCAGGTGGTGCAGCAGGAACAGGACCAGGTGGATCCGGTCAGGTAGGAAGTTTTGGTGCCGGAGGCAATAGTGGATTGCAAAGTGGAACCAAATGCGACAGCGGCGCTGGGGGTGGAGGCTGGTACGGGGGTGGGAGTGGTGGCCTGCCCTCCTCAGGATCCGGTTCTGCCGCTGGGGGCGGTGGTGGCGGTTCATCATACACTGGCGGTGTTTCCAATGGAACCACATCTCATGCTGTTCGCATCGGCGATGGACAAGTAGTAATCACTTGGTAATGTCAACCTTATTCCTATTGGGAGATAATAACACTACCAAATACAAAAAAAATCACGGAAGGTTACCGATCCGTATTCCAATCATCCATTGATTGAAAACGGTGGGAGATGGTGCGGTAAAGTAGAAAACATCCTCCGATAGCGCTTCCTGCTTAGTAAACATTGCACAAAGCCAGGTTCTGCCCTCCAATGAAAGCGGAAACTCTAATCGAAGGCTTTGATATAATGGCCTTGTGTCAGAAGCCCCCAGTGTGGACCAGCCGGTGAGCATCACCCGAAAATCAGGATTGCTTTTCGACATACCGTATTCCAGACGACCCACTAGCGGCATACTGAAATTGAGTAACGGACCATTGAGGTTTGGCATAGTCAATTCCCCCACTCGGGAACTCCTCCAGCGAAAGTCAATGCCGGCAAGTGCTGCCCATTTTTTCTCCCTGTATCCCGCCATGGCCAAGTAACCCATATTGACAGATGTGCTGAATTTGGATTCTTTTTCTGCCTCTGCTCCCGATCCGGTAATATGTTGTTTGTTGGCAAGCAGACCCATATCGAGACTCAGGTAAAATGCATCGTGAACGGTTACCGCCCAGTCAGTATTCCAGAATCCCGAAATGATTTTCACTTCGTTCAATAAATGTATGCCCCTAGCCATACGAACTGCACTGTCCTGTTGTTGATGCGTCCACTGGGTATATCCAATATCCACCCTCAGAAACCGGCGTACTCCCTCCTCACTGACGTAGATGTAATGCTGACCTGATACCGCGCCAACAAGCAATAGTAGAGAGAACAGCAGTAAAAGAATTTTTTTCAAGTTTTCAGCAATTGGTTTGATCGGGGAAGTTATGGCGGTAACGATGCACCGGCCTACTACAATAGTAGTAAGTTCAGACATTGGCAAGACTTCCGGTATTGCGACCCCGAACACACTTTGACAGTATAACTATCAGGTGTGGTCAGAGAATATGCAATTTCTTTCGCCTGATTTTATGGTTTCCCCAATCGGCTGAGCGCACATTAACCCCGTGATTTTATTTTCAAAAATCACAATTGATTGGAGAACCTATCAGGAAATGATGTCTTATTCCAGATTAGTGCAGCGCACAACCGGATAGCAACCTGAACAAGCTACCTGAGCATTCCTGTTCCATCTATCTACATTGTTCCAACACGACATAGTGGAACCCGCTATCAGGGTTGGGTTTCCACTCATTACATAGTTTGTTGCGCAATCATAGTTTAGATTAACCCCTTTATTGTGAGCTGCTGCCCCTGCGGCAGTAATCGGGTAATATGTGCCTGAGTAGCCTGCTGGCCTTCCACATAAGTCGTTACCTGATTGTGTTTCGGTCCACGCAATGCACCAAACGGTATTGTCGTTGGCTCTATTGCATCCCTGCGGCATCACCGATATGGCAGTACACGAAGCCGAAGATGCTCCACAACTATTGTTTGCTGTAACGCAAACATTGCCACTGCTGCTTCCAAAGGTGACTTCGGCAGAGGTAGATCCTTGACCGGTAGTCACGGATGAACCGGAGGGGGTGGTCCAGGTGTATGATGTCGCGCCCGATACAGCCCCCACTGTATAGGACTCTGTATTACTGCTGTTGGTACTTGTAACTCCTGAAATTGCTCCCGGAACAGAGGGAATAGCAGGGTTAACTGTCACGGCCGTTGAAGACGGGGAACTCGGACATCCATTCACTGTAACGGTAACCAGGTAATTCCCCATCATGGAAGCATCTACGTTCGTAAGGACAGGATTCTGGGAAGATGAAAAGTAGCCATTTGGCCCAGTCCATGAATAGATGCCTCCCGGTTGATTCGACGCGGTAAGACTAATACTTTCACCCGGACACTCAGCACCACTGTTTTCTGCAACAACTACAGGAATAGAATTTACAGTTACAAAAGTGGTAATCGCACTTGCTGTGCATCCGTTCACTGTGACCAGAAGCGTATATACTCCACCGGCTCCCGTTGTAACTTCCTGTATGGACGGATTCTGATCGCTGGAAGTAAAGTTATTGGGGCCTATCCAGCTATAGGTAGCGCCGGGTACTTCAGTGGAAGTTAGATTAAGTGTTCCGCCTGCGCACACCGGGCCATTATTACCAATTATCGGTGAAGCAAAATCACAATCATAACACGATTGCTTCCATGAGCTTCCGTTCCAAATATTGAGGCAGTTGGTATCGGTGTTGAATACCATCAGTCCATTGATGGGATTAAAAATAGCATTGCGTTGCGCCGTACTCATGCGCGGGGGCAGCATACCTTGTGAAGTCGAACTGACATCTAATATGGCAGAGGGGGCTGGCGGATTGCCAGTAGAATTGATGCCTACACCTTGGGCAAATATTCCGGAAAACGACAACTGTAATACAGCAAAAAATATAGTTTTTTTCATGATGGATAAGGTTGCTATTTTATTGTAGCGTGTTGGTTATTTTGTCCAACATAGCAAGATCAAAGTTAATAAAAGCTCATGACAAGTTTAGCATTACTAAATTCATTTTTCAATTTGCTAACAATTTTGTGTAACCTCGCCATGATATAGGAGAATTCAAAAATTTGAATATTTCTCAGGTGAGTAAAAGTCAATAGGACAGTTAGCCAAATTTTTTGAATCATTCATCAATATAGGCTTACTCGGACGGAAAAAATCCCCTCCCACAATATGTTTCACGTGAATCATCTGCCGAGATAAACCATCAATACAGCAATGTCTGACGGATTAACCCCACTGATCCGGCTCGCCTGTCCAAGCGACTCAGGGCGGATGCTAGATAACTTTTGCCGTGCTTCAATGCTGAGATTGGTCACCTTTCCATAATCGAAATTCAGAGGAAGTGGTACATGGTCTAACCGTCCCAACTTATCCGCCAGCTCCTTTTCCTTTTGCAGATAACCTGCATATTTTAGCTGAATTTCCACCTGCTGCAGTACTTCTTCCCTGATAGAGCCGAGTTGTCCCGATTTTTCGTTGATTTCCGGTAGATGGTGAAACAATCCCAGCAAATCAACGTGGGGGCGGCCTGCAATAGAATGAATTTTGACTTTTTGTTGGATCGGGCTACTTCCCGACTGCTCTAAGAACGGATTAATTTCGTCAGGAGAAACGCTGTTTTTTTCAAGATAACGGAGAATATCCTCTTTTCCCGTCTGCTTCTCTATTACACGTTGCAGACGTTCGTCTGATGCAAGCCCAATAGTATGGCTACGGTGAGTAAGCCTTTCATCAGCATTGTCCTGCCGTAAAAGCGTTCTGTACTCCGCCCTGCTCGTAAACATTCGATAGGGTTCTTCTGTACCCTTGGTGATGAGATCGTCAATCAGAACGCCGATATAGGCCTCTGAGCGGCTTAACACAAAGGGGGCCTTCTCATCAAGATTGAGTGCCGCATTCATTCCGGCAATAAGACCCTGACAGGCCGCCTCTTCATATCCGGTAGTGCCATTGATCTGCCCTGCTAAGAACAGATTGGCAATTTCCTTAGATTCAAGAGTATGTTTCAACTGATCGGGGGGAAAATAATCATATTCAATGGCATATCCAGGGCGAAACATCTTTGCATGGCGAAAGCCCGGAATCAGCCGGAGGGCTTTTTGCTGAACATCTTCCGGAAGGCTCGTAGAAAATCCGTTCACATAAATTTCAATCGTATTCCACCCCTCTGGCTCCACAAATAATTGGTGCCGGTCTTTATCGGCAAACCGGGTAACTTTATCCTCGATGGATGGGCAATAACGCGGCCCCAGCCCCTGAATGCGTCCGGTAAACATAGGAGATTTTTCAAACCCCTCTTGTAGCATAGTGTGCACGGCCTCATTGGTATAGGTGATCCAACAGGATCGCTGCTTTTGCAAAGGCTGCGTATCGGTATATGAGAACTTGCCCGGTATGATATCGCCGGGCTGCTCCGTCATTTCGGAATAATCGAGTGAGCGACCGTCAATACGGGGGGGAGTTCCCGTTTTCATTCTCCCGCTGCGAAATCCTAATGAAATAAGCTGTTCTGTAATACCCTCTGCACGAGGCTCCCCTAATCTTCCCCCACCAAATTGCTTTTCGCCAATGTGGATGATTCCGTTGAGAAAGGTGCCATTGGTAAGAACAACAGCTTCACAACGAATTTCAATACCCATAGAGGTAATAACTCCGGCAATTCGCCCCTTTTCTACGATGATCCCTTTTACCATATCCTGCCAAAAGTCAACACCGTGAGTCTGTTCGAGCATTCCCCTCCACTCCTCAGCGAAGCGCATTCGGTCGTTTTGGGTGCGTGGGCTCCACATAGCAGGACCTTTGGATATGTTGAGCATTCTAAATTGAATAGCCGAACGATCTGATACAATTCCGCTATATCCACCAATAGCATCTATCTCTCTAATAATCTGACCTTTAGCAACACCACCCATGGCAGGATTACAACTCATCTGGCCAATTTTAGCCATATCCATTGTAATCAAAAGAACCTTTTTTTTAAGGTTTGCAGCCGCAGCAGCAGCCTCATTTCCTGCATGACCTGCCCCAACAACAACAATATCATAATTTAACTTCATACTACTATTGTTCCACGTGAAACGTAAATAATTGCATTGTTCTTCAAAAATCAATTACTTATAGATCGAAAAAATTGACCTAAATATCTATTCTCCAACTCTGTCATAAATTTTTTATCAGTAGAGCTATTATCCTTATATCCAATCAAATGTAGTGTTCCGTGAATCATTACTCGAAGCAGTTCATTCAATAAAATTGAATCAATCTCATAAGAGTTTTCCTTTACACGATCCATACTGATGAAAATATCGCCGGAAACCACTTCCCCTTCGGAATAATCAAAACTTATCACGTCGGTATAATAATCATGAAGCAGAAATTGGCGATTAATGTGAAGCAGAAAATCATCAGAACAGAAAATAAAATTGATTTCACCAGGTATTTTCCCCTCCTCTATGATACTTTGAATAATCCAGTCGCGGATTTTCTTTTTTGCCTTTAAACGGAAGCTAATAGCCTCGTTGTGAAAAAAAATTTTTTTCATCGCGGCAAAGGTCGTAGGATTTTTTGATCCGTTTGACTTTGTATCCTCATTTGATGCAAAGAGCCTCGTAAACAATCTACACTTTTCTGTGATCCTATCCCATTATTTGATCAAATGAACTTTTGTCTCATTATTTGCTCCCATCAGAAGAGC